>NZ_JBATKE010000009.1:0-27813 GCF_049669105.1 Eudoraea sp. | reverse complement strand
AAAAACACAATATGCAAAAGGAACTAAAAATTACATTAATCGCTTTAATAGGTCTGGTACACCTTTTATCGGCACAAGACGATAAAGACATTGGAACTGAAACTGTTAACGTGGTAAGGCCATATTCCCCAACTATATCAGATGCCTTCAAGGTAAAATCAATTCCAAATCTCAATGATTCTATGGTGCTTCAAAAAAAGAAGATTGAGTACAGCATTTTCTCAATACCCGTGGCTTCAACTTTTACTCCGACCAAAGGGAAGGCGTCTGTTGTACAAAAGGCCATACCGGAAAAACTATATAATTCCTATGCTGCTGTTAGCCTTGGAAATTTTAGTAGTGCCCTTGCAGATTTTTATACGAGCAGAGACATTGACAGGGGTAACAAAAGAGTAGATTTTGGACTTAACCATCATTCCTCACGCGGGGACCTGGAAGATGTGTTACTTGACACCGATTTTTACAATACAAAATTGAATGCTTCTTATAACCAAAAAGAAAGAGATTTGAATTGGCGTGCCGATATTGGATTTCAACATCAGAAATACAATTGGTATGGCCTTCCTGAAGGGATATTTGATGAAGCCACCATTAGTACAATTAACGAAGGTCAAAATTATTTTGGTCTTGAAGCTGGTGCGCAGTTACAAATGGAGGAGTCCGTTTTTGCAGGGGGTGAAGTATTGTATCGAAGGTTTTGGGATGCGGTTGATTCCGGGGAGAATAGATTTTTACTAAAGCCCGAATTTCAGTTTCCGGTCTCGTCAGAATTGCTGACCTTAAAAGTTGTTTTTGATTATGTAGGAGGGAGTTTTAAAAATGCCAGCATAAATAGCTCTACCAATACAACGGGTATAGATTACGGGCAAATGCAAATTGGCGCAAATCCAAATTTGGTATTATCTGGTGATAAATACACCTTAAATTTGGGGGCCTCACTGGTTTATGGTACTGATACAGAACAAAGTGGCAGCAATTTTTATATCTATCCGGAAATATCGGCCTCATACAGATTGTTAGACGATACTTTAATTGCCTATGGAGGAGTAGAAGGGGGCTTAGATCAAAATTCTTATTATGGTTTTGTTGGCGAAAATCCGTTTGTGTCACCTACTTTGACCATACTACCCACAGACAGGCAGTATGATGGATTCCTGGGTATAAAAGGTCAATTAATTTCTAGTCTCAGCTATAACGTAAAAGCATTTTATAGAGCTGAAAACAGAAAACCCCTATATAAATTAAATCCTCAAAATGATTTTAGGGATGATGAAAAAGGATATTATTACGGAAATTCATTTGAAGTATTTTATGATGATATTAAAACCCTTGGATTGTTTGCCGAATTAAATGTGGATATAAGCAGAGATTTTACGCTTGGAGCAAACGTAGAACTATTTGATTACAACACGGAGACCGATAATCCTGCATGGAACCTTCCTGATGTTAAGGGGTCATTACTTATGGATTACCAGATTGGGGAAAAATGGTTCCTTGGGGCTAATTTATTTTATGTAGGGGAGCGGCAGGATTTAAGTGCACAAGTGGTAGAAAATCTTCAGCCTGCAGATTTCCCTTCCACAGTAATCACTTTAGATAGTTTTTTTGATGTAAATGCCCATGTGGGATATCATTTCAACGAGCAACTTTCCATTTTTGCAAAAGCAAATAATATTGCAAATAATGCATATCAGCGCTGGGCCAATTTTAGAGTTCAGAGTTTACAGGTATTAGCCGGTGTATCTTACAAGTTTGATTTTTAAATGACTTTGTAAAGAATAAAGTTAAAATTTAGCTCAATCATCTGTAAAAGAAACTGTTAAACGGCATTAACTTCATGCTTGAAGATTAATTCTTATTTTAGGTTGAGGCAATAGCCCCTTATTATTTTGATTGTAAAGTATACATACAGCTTGTTGTTCACCTTATTTTGGTGTAATACAATACTCCTGTCTCAAAACCTGATTCAAAATCCAAGTTTTGAGCAATACGATGCATGCCCGACACGTCTCGGTAATTTTGAAACCGATGTCACCTATTGGAGTACGCCGACAAAAGGATCTACCGACTATTTTAATAGTTGTAGTGCGATTATGGGGACCCCTGAAAATTTTAACGGGACACAACCTTCAGATTTTGGCAAGGGTTATGCAGGCCTTTATCTTTATGCGCCTAATGATTACAGGGAATATATACAGGTACCTCTTACTCAAACCCTGGAGATAGGTAAAACCTATCAGGTCTCCTTCTATGTTAGTCTTGCCGAACGTTCAGACTTCGCTGTAAAGGATTTTGGGGTGTTGTTTTCAAAGGATAAACTAACCCTGAATATAAAAAAAGAACTCTCAAAAATGCACCTGTACAAAATTGGGGGAAATAGCTACAATTTCATGGAGATTGGATATACAAATTTTTATAGAGACACCAGAGATTGGGTTGTAGTAAGCACCAGATTCGTGGCCAAAGGCACAGAAAATTATATGATAATAGGCAATTTTAAGAATAATGCCGGTACGAGAAAATTTAAAACAAAAAAAGGAGCCAAACAGGGAGCTTATTATTATTTGGATATGGTTACATTAAATCTGGTACAGTCTGACAGTCCTGTTGTGAATTCGGCTCCTGATACAGATCCAATAACCGAAAATTACGAACTCGATAAAGTCCATATTTTTAAAAGTGTCCTATTCAATTTTGATGAATTTAAGCTATTGGATTCCGCCAAAACAGATGTTCAAAAGATATACAACTATCTGGAAGCAAACAAGTCGCTCCAGATAACGGTTGACGGACATACAGATAATATTGGAACTACATCGTATAACCAGTATTTATCAGATAGACGTTGTTCTGCCGTTGCTGAATATTTAATAGAACTGGGACTCTCAGCGGATAGGATAAGTTGGAGAGGGCATGGTGGAATAGCACCTATAGCCAGTAATGAAACGGAAGAAGGCAGGCAGAAGAATAGGCGCGTAGCATTTGTGATTTCAGAAAAAGACTGATCTTTACATCAAAAAATTGCTGTATATTTAGGCGTAAACTTAATAACATTTCGAATGAAAATAACTTTTAAAAATTTCAGCCTGATATTATTATTCCTGATTTTTTCTAACGGATATTCGCTTGAATTGTGCGATGCTTTCAATGGGGTTGAGAGATCTGATATTCTTGTTAAAAAGAAGCGATGGACCGGAAGTTGGGACTATTCAGTTCAGGATGTACCTTTAGAATATAGTTCCGGGGTAATGCATATTTCCAAAAAAAAGAAGGTGTACACGGTGGAGCTGGAGTTGCCCGGAGGCAAGTTGCCTGCGGATAATGTAAAAGTTAATAAAAATAAACTGACTTTCTCTGTGGATATAGAGGGCAGTATGGTGTACGTTGCCCTTATCATGGATGAAGATTCTTTTGAAGGGACAAGCGATACCCCTGACGGCACTTTTATGCTTGTAGGGATTCGTCGAATCTGAGGTTTTGCAAAATAATTAAAAACCTACTATTTACTTTTCCTGTCTGGTAATAAGCTTATAAGAAAATATTTTCCTCAAACTTTAATGCCACTCAAATAGTTGATGCTGGAGGAAGTGCCTTTAAAGGATATCCCTGAAACTATGGCAGAGCAAGGATATATAGACGGGATACTTCAGATTGGCAACCAAACAGATTAATTCTTCTTAAGTATGAAACAAAAAAGCCGAAGTATAGTACTTCGGCTTTTCATTCTATTATAATTTTATTACATACTTAAACTAAAAGGGACTGCAACTCTGGTAGTACCCCATCCCATTATCATATGAACTCCGCTATCAACTTCTTTGAATGCAATTGAGAATGCTTCCAGTGATTCATCTCCCGTACTTGAAGCAGCTTTAATACGTGCAACATCAGCAGACTCATCATAGGAATAAGCTCCCCACTGATTTAATTTGCTATTTAAGATCACCGTCCATTCGGAGCCATCCGGTATAGTGAATAGAGAATAAGTCCCAGCTTTCACAGAAGTTTCTCCGAACATCATGTCTTTAAAAAGCGTAATCTCGGCAGCTTCATTGGCCCCTGTTCTCCAAACTTTTCCTTCTGGTGCAAGTTCAGAAAGTGATCTGCCTTTTAGTTGTGGCCTGCTGTATACAATCTTTATCAACTTATCGGAAACTTTGTAACTGGAGGGATATGTGGCAATATCCGCCGGGCTTTTATCCATCCCGCTAAACTCCTGAGCTGTAATTTCATTTGTAAAAACTATGGCTAACGCCATGATTGTTAGTGTCAATACTTTTTTCATAATTGTGCTTGTTTTTATATATGTCAAATCTAATTAGTAAACCTTTTAAAGTCTTATAAAAAGTCGTTAAAATTTCAACGACTTACAAAATGTTAGTTCAATGTGCCTATTTTATAAGTTTTGATTATTAATTATACCAATTATCGCTAATATAGTTACAATATGAAATAAATAATGATATTTATGTTTCAATTTATTAAGTTATTAAGCATCTTTGCCTAATAATCAATATAAATTGAAAGATAATGTGTGGAATAGTATGTGCGTTTAATTTAAAGGAAAGTACGGAAACCCTAAGACCTCAATTATTGGAAATGTCTAAGAAAGTAAGACACAGAGGTCCTGATTGGAGCGGAATTTATGCAAATGAGAAGGCTATATTGGCTCACGAACGTCTCGCAATTGTAGATCCTGCATCAGGAAAACAGCCCTTATTTAGTGAAGATGGGAAACTTATTTTAGCTGCCAACGGGGAAATATATAACCATAGAGAATTAAGAAAGCAATTTGAAGGATCTTACACTTTCAGCACACAATCTGACTGCGAAGTTATTCTGGCCTTATATCAGAAAAAAGGACCTGACTTTTTAGATGATATGAATGGAATTTTTGGATTTGCCATTTATGACTCTGAAAAAGATGAATATTTTGTAGCCAGAGACCATATGGGGATAATTCCATTATATATGGGCTGGGATAAAAATGGGACCTTCTACGTTGCTTCTGAACTTAAAGCTTTGGAAGGGACGTGTACCAAAATAGAGCTTTTTCCACCGGGACATTATTTAAATAGCAGTGACGGGGAACTAAAAAGATGGTATAACAGAGATTGGATGGATTATGAAGCTGTAAAAGAAAATCAGACAAGTATTGACGAAATAAGAGATGCCCTGGAAGCTGCTGTTCACAGACAACTGATGTCTGATGTACCTTATGGTGTCCTGCTATCAGGGGGGCTTGATTCTTCAGTAACCTCTGCTATAGCCAAAATGTATTCTCAGAAGCGGATAGAGTCTGATGATACCAAGGATGCCTGGTGGCCGCAATTACATTCATTTTCTGTTGGACTAGAAGGATCACCAGATCTTGCAGCCGCTCAAATAGTCGCAGATCATATAGGTACTATCCATCATGAAATTAAGTTTACTATCCAGGAAGGCCTTGATGCTATTAAGGATGTAATTTATAACCTGGAAACCTATGATATCACTACCATTCGGGCATCAACACCAATGTATCTAATGGCTCGGGTAATTAAGTCTATGGGTATTAAGATGGTACTTTCAGGTGAAGGAGCAGATGAATTATTTGGAGGCTATCTATATTTTCACAAGGCGCCCAATCCTAAGGAGTTCCACGAAGAGACCGTGAGGAAATTAAGCAAGTTACATATGTATGATTGCCTAAGGGCCAATAAATCATTAGCAGCCTGGGGAATTGAAGGCAGAGTGCCATTTCTGGACAAAGAGTTCATTGACGTGGCTATGCGGATTAATCCAAAAGACAAGATGATAAATGGGGAGCGAATGGAAAAATGGGTGGTGCGTAAAGCTTTTGAATCTGTACTACCGGAAAGTGTAGCCTGGAGGCAAAAAGAACAATTTTCAGATGGGGTAGGGTATAGTTGGATAGATACATTGAAGGAAGTTGTAGAAAAGGAAGTTTCTGACGAACAATTGGCTAATGCCAAATTCAGATTCCCCATACAAACTCCGACCGCAAAGGAAGAATTTTATTACAGGTCTATATTTGAGGGTCATTTCCCAAGTGATGCCGCTGCATGGTCTGTACCACAGGAGCCTTCGGTAGCCTGTAGTACTAAAATCGCACTGGAATGGGATGAAGCCTTTAAAAACATGAATGATCCTTCAGGACGTGCTGTAGCCAATGTTCATGAAGATGCTTATGAAAAATAAATCCGTTATTTCAGGAGTACGGTAATTCTGTTTAGTATATCTTCCTTAAAGGAATTAGCTATTGAATTTTTAATTAGTCCTTTAGAAGCACCAATACATTGGTGCTTCTTTTGTTAAAAAAACAACTAGTATACCTTATAAAGTACCATAAAAATAAGAATCACTACTGCGGTAATAAATAAGGGTCCAGCAATACCAAGCACAATACCACCAGATCTAAAATCCTTTTGTTCTAATTTCCCCGTACTGTAGGCTATAGCATTAGGCGGAGTAGAAATTGGTAAAAACAAGGCCGCAGACGCACTTAAACCTATTACAAGGGGTAACACCACAGGGTTATTAAAAGTTAGAATTATACTTATAGGAATTAAGATGGTAGCTGTTGCGGTATTACTCATAATATTAGACATAACTACCGTTAAAAAGGCAAAACTAATAGCCAGGACATAAAAATTAAGATCGTACTGCTGTATTTTTTCAACATAAAAGCTGGCCAACCCTGTTTCTTTTATTGCAAGACCCAAGGCAAGTCCACCTGCAACAAGCATCAAAGTATCCCAAGGTAGTTTACGAACATCATCACCATTTATTATTCCAAACATAGTAAGAAGAATAATGGGAAGCAGGGATACTACTGAGGCAGGAATTCCATGCAGCTTTTCAGTAAGCCATAATAGTAAAGTAATGAACAGCACAGCTAAAACAACCTGTTTTTTGATTCGGTCAAATTTGTAGGTGGAGCTGGTTAAATCGACGGTTTCTTCTTCTAATTCTATTTTCATGCTCTTTTTTCTTGCAAGATATTTTTTGGACAGGATAAACCAGAACATCACGGTTAATATCAAGGCAATGGGAAAGCCTACCATCATCCACTCCAAAAAGCCAATATCTATCCCGTTGTTATTTAATGCTTCTACGGCAATGGCATTAGGGGGTGAACCAATTAGTGTTCCCATTCCCCCAATAGATGCTGAGCCGGCAATCCCGATCAGAATAGCTTTGGAGAAAGGAGAGTCCTTATCAAGGGTATTAATAAAAGGTAATACAGACGCGATCATCATAGCAGTTGTAGCTGTATTGGACATGATCATAGAGAAAAGTGCCGTAGTAAGCATTATGCCCAACAAAACATACTTGGGAGAAGTGCCAAATCTGGAAATAGAAATTTTAAAAACTTCGCGATCCAATTTAGTTTTACTCATAGCTTCGGCCATAAAAAAACCTCCGAGCATAAGCCAGATGACACTGCTGGACCATGAATTTATGTACTCTACGTAATGAGACCTTACATTCTCGGGGTCTATTTGGGAATAATAGCTATTCATAGCAAAAATTAAAAATCCGAATACCAATAGGCCTACTGCAAATGGAGGTATGGCTTCTGTAACCCAAAGACCAATCGACAGGAACAAAAGAAAAAGTACATAGATCTGGGCCTGATCCATAGCAGGTTCATAAAGAGCGTATGTAATAGCGAAAGAAAAAATAATACTCAACAGAAAGTAGATAACCCTGCTTTGTACATCAACTACTTTCTGAATATGAGACATTAGATTTAATGAAACTCCCCTGGAATCTGCCATGTTTATCTGAATTTATTTTAGATGGGACAAAAATACATAGTAAAGGGTCCAAAAAACCTAATAAATGTCATGATAATTTGCAAAACCCTTTCAATGGTTATGCACATCACAAATTGTTGTTAAATTGTTGATAACTTAAGGGCTTGGTATATGCACAAACACTACATTCTATAGGGGATTGCCTATATTTGTAAGATTGCTAAAAATTAAATAAAACACTTAAATTATTCTATGAGCGAAGAAGCTAAAAACAAAGAATATTCCGCTGACAGTATTCAGGCATTAGAGGGTATTGAGCATGTGCGTATGAGGCCGTCTATGTATATTGGAGATATAGGAGTCAGGGGGTTACATCATTTGGTTTATGAAGTAGTAGATAATTCAATTGATGAAGCAATGGGAGGCCATTGCGATGCTATTGAAGTTGTCATTAATGAGGATAATTCAATTACCACAAAAGATAATGGCAGGGGAATACCGGTGGATCTCCATAAGAAAGAAGGGATATCTGCTCTTGAAGTAGTAATGACCAAAATTGGAGCTGGAGGAAAATTTGACAAAGATTCTTATAAGGTTTCAGGTGGTTTACACGGGGTAGGCGTTTCCGTTGTAAATGCTCTTTCAGATCATTTAAAGGCATCTGTTCACAGAGATGGCAAAGTATGGGAACAAGAATACGAAAGAGGAAAATCACTATATCCCGTTAAAAGTGTTGGAGAATCAAACGAAACGGGCACTATTATAACCTTTCACCCGGATGTCGAAATTTTTACCCAAACTATAGAATATAGTTACGAAACTTTGTCCAACCGCATGAGGGAACTTTCTTATTTGAATAAGGGAGTTACAATTAGTATTACGGATAGACGTCAAAAAGACGAAGAAGGTAATTTTGTGTCTGACACCTTTTATTCAGATCAGGGTTTAAAAGAATTTGTACGTTTTTTAGATAGCAATAGGGAACCCTTGATCAAGGATGTAATAGCTATGGAGGGCGAAAAAAATGGTATTCCTGTTGAGGTGGCTATGATCTATAACAATAGTTATACTGAAAACTTACACTCATATGTAAACAACATCAATACACACGAAGGCGGAACACATCTTTCGGGATTCAGAAGGGGGCTTACCACAACTTTGAAGAAATATGCTGATAGTTCAGGGATGTTGGATAAAGTGAAATTTGAGGTTGCGGGAGATGATTTCAGAGAAGGCCTAACAGCGATTATTTCGGTAAAAGTTGGAGAGCCTCAGTTTGAAGGACAAACCAAGACAAAACTTGGGAACAGAGAAGTTTCTTCTGCTGTTAGCCAGTCGGTTTCAGAGATGCTTACTAATTATCTGGAGGAACATCCTGACGATGCGAAAATTATTGTTCAAAAGGTTATACTTGCTGCTCAGGCACGCCATGCTGCGACAAAAGCACGGGAAATGGTACAACGAAAAACAGTAATGAGTATCGGAGGTTTACCGGGAAAATTGTCTGACTGTTCTGAGCAGGATCCAACCTTATGTGAAGTCTTTCTGGTAGAGGGAGATTCCGCAGGGGGAACTGCGAAACAGGGCCGCGATAGAAATTTTCAGGCAATATTGCCACTTCGTGGTAAAATCTTGAATGTTGAAAAAGCAATGCAACATAAGGTGTTTGAAAATGAAGAAATAAAGAATATTTATACTGCGCTTGGCGTAACCATAGGAACTGAGGAAGATAGTAAAGCCCTGAATCTTGAAAAACTGCGATATCATAAAGTGGTGATCATGTGTGATGCGGATGTAGATGGAAGTCATATTGAAACATTAATACTAACTTTTTTCTTTAGATACATGCGGGAATTAATAGAAGGCGGTCATGTTTATATTGCAACTCCACCTCTTTATCTCGTTAAAAAGGGCAGTAAAAAACGTTATGCCTGGAATGATAAGGAACGAGATGAAATTGTTGAAAGTTTTGGAGGTAGCGCCCCAATACAACGCTATAAAGGTTTGGGTGAAATGAATGCGGAGCAGCTTTGGGATACCACTATGAATCCGTCGTTCAGGACCTTAAGACAGGTTACTATTGATAACGCTACTGAAGCTGACAGAATATTCTCCATGTTAATGGGAGACGAAGTTCCACCAAGAAGGGAGTTTATTGAGAAAAATGCTGTTTATGCGAATATTGATGTATAACCCGTAATAATTAAAAGTAAAAATCCCGATGTGAAAGCTTCGGGATTTTTTTTAGGTATAAGTTTCCATTCTATTCCTGGGAGGTATTTAGCTTAAATAAAAAAGCAGCCTTTTAAAAAGACTGCTTTTAGTAACTATATGGAAAAAAATTGGGGAATTACTCTCGTTTTGCAAGGATAGCACCTTTTAAATCCTCCAGTAACATTCCTTCCGGAGACTCCTTCATGCTAACAATATCATTGATCATATCTGTTCCGGGATAGGAAATAGTATAAACGCCATCATCCTCTATCCAACTAAAATCGGTTTTAAAGTCCAGGTGAGACCCATTGTATTTTTGGTACCTTCCTAAATACACGTCATTGAAAATCCATTCTTGTCGGATGGTTAGTTTATTAGTTTCACTCGAATTAATAACGTCTACCCTGGACCAAATACCAATGACCGGATCATTATTTTCCGGGATTCTGGAACAGTTACTGGCTAATACAATAGCAATTATCGCCAGAAATGAGAAAAGCTTTTTCAATTTAAGTAGGTTTTAGATTTGGGATCTAATAATATTTCTAACGCTAATATTAAAATAGGTATTGTTAAAAATCGATGTAATACATAAGAATTTGTGTTTCTTCGTTGAATTGCATTTTATTTTAACATATTTATAAAACAATACACCTGGAAATCAAAACTTCGAGGGAAAATATATGTTGGTAATGAGTTCTTAAATCTGTTAAATTTCTGTAATTTGCCAGTCTTATCAATCACTTTAAAATATAGTATATCATGAAAGTTACAGTAGTTGGAGCGGGTGCTGTTGGTGCTAGTTGTGCCGAGTATATCGCCATTAAAAATTTTGCTTCGGAAGTTGTTTTACTCGATATTAAAGAAGGTTATGCTGAAGGAAAGGCGATGGACCTTATGCAGACGGCTTCTCTGAACGGTTTTGATACCACCATAACAGGTACGACAGGAGATTATTCGAGAACCGCTGATAGCGATATTGCAGTAATTACATCCGGGATTCCCAGAAAACCAGGTATGACTCGTGAGGAGCTGATTGGGATCAATGCGGGGATTGTGAAAACCGTTGCTTCAAATCTTTTAGAACATTCACCAAATGTAACTTTGATTGTAGTAAGTAACCCAATGGATACCATGACCTACCTGGTACATAAGACCACAAATCTTCCCAAAAATAAAATTATTGGTATGGGAGGGGCATTAGATAGTGCAAGATTTAAATATCGTTTGGCAGAGGCTCTTGATGCCCCTATCTCAGATATTGATGGAATGGTCATTGGCGGACATAGCGATACCGGTATGGTACCACTGGCCAGTCAGGCGGCACGAAATAGTGTAAAGGTTTCTGAATTTTTATCTGAGGAACGCCTCCAACAGGTAGTGGAAGACACAAAAGTGGGTGGTGCAACACTTACCAAACTTCTTGGTACAAGTGCATGGTATGCTCCTGGTGCTGCGGTATCAGCTTTGGTACAGGCCATTGCCTGTGATCAAAAAAAGATGTTTCCTTGTTCCACTTTCCTTGAGGGGGAATATGGCTTAAATGACATTTGTATAGGTGTTCCTGTATTACTCGGCAAGAACGGTATTGAAAGTATAGTAGAGATTTCCCTGAGTGATGCCGAAAAAACTAAAATGCAGGAGAGTGCTGTAGGGGTTAGAAATACAAATGGTTTGCTGGACGTATAGCATTGACCATTTTTTGATTTATAGGAAGCATCACTTAAGTGATGCTTCTTTTTTTGGGATGATTTTGGGCTGTAAAAAGTGTATTTCTATTATACCTGGGCTTCGGTAATTTTAAGGATATGATTGTTTTAAGGCCGTATTTTGAGAAGATTGGTTAAAGAAAGCTTTAAGGACAAAGGTCTTAACAGTTCTCTGACCCCTACAAATAACATAAATAAATTGTCAGTTCTTAAGGGAAATGATATATTTGCACGCTGTTTACAAATTCCATCAAAAAATCAATTAAACCATGCAGAATAAAGGACTTATAAAGCTATTTGCTTTCTTGTTCGGACTGGTAAGTATCTATCAACTTTCCTATACATTCATTACCGCTAAGGTAGAAAAAGATGCAGCATTGTTTGCGACATCTGCCGTTTCACCCTCTGAAGAGGATTACGTGGCTAAAAGAGAAGGGGTTGAAGCTATTTATTTAGATTCCATTGGAGCAAATCCTATTTTGGGTTATACGAGTTATGACGATGCAAAGAAAAAGGAACTAAATAAAGGTCTGGATCTTAAGGGAGGTATTAATGTTACGCTACAGATATCGGTAAAAGATATTTTAAAGGGCCTTGCGGACAATACCAAAAACCCAATCTTTAATAAGGCATTGGCCGACGCTGATGTAGCCTCTAAAGATAGCGACGAAACTTATATTGATCTGTTCTTTGAAGCGTTTGACAATATAAAAGGAGACGCAAAATTGGCTTCCCCGGATATTTTTGCAAATAAAGGTCTGAGTGATGAGATCAATTTTCAAATGACTGATGATGAGGTTAAGCCTATAATCCGTCGAAAAATTGATGAATCTGTTGTATCGGCCTTTGAGGTTTTACGCGAACGAATTGATGGTTTTGGGGTTACACAGCCCAACATTCAGCGTGAAGGTAATTCCGGAAGGATTTTAGTTGAATTACCCGGAGCACGAGACATTGCAAGAGCACAGGACTTACTGTCAAGTACCGCGCAATTAGAGTTTTGGGAAACCTATGAACCCGGAAATCAAAGCCTTATAAATTTCTTTATTCAGGCCAATGACCGTCTGAAAACCTTGGTAGAGGACACCGAGGAGGATGCTGTGGTTAAGGAAGAATCTGAGATAGATTCCTTGCTCTCTGATGTAACGCAGGATTCTTTAGATGTAGCCACTGAGAGAAATCCGTTATTTGAAAAATTACAGTTAAGCGGTCCTGGTTTTGCTGTTGGTATTGCTGCCATTAAGGATACAGCCGAAATAGGCTCATACCTTCGTATGCCGGAGGTGAGACGTCTTTTACCTGCTGATGTACAATTCACTAAGTTTCTATGGGAACGGCCAACAAAGGATTCCGAAGTAGCGTCTTTATATGCCTTGAAATCTAACCGTGACAATACCCCCAGAATTAGTGGTGATGTAGTGAGTGATGCCAGAGACCAGTTTGACCAGTTTAACAGGCCGGCTGTGGGTATGGATATGAACGTAAAAGGTGCTAAGCTATGGGAAAAACTAACAAGCGAAGCGAACCTTAATAATACGGGAATAGCAATTGTCCTGGATAATAAAGTATATACCGCACCAGGAGTTTCTCAGGTAGGTGGAATATCCGGAGGAAGCTCTGAAATTACAGGAACTTTTACCGTAAATGAAACCAAAGATATTGCCAACGTGCTAAGGGCTGGTAAATTGCCTGCTTCTGCAGAGATTATTGATTCTTTTGTAGTTGGACCTTCGTTAGGGCAGGAAGCTATAGACAGCGGCTTTATGTCCTTTCTGATTGCCATGGTTTTTGTTTTATTATGGATGGTCTTCTATTACGGTAAAGCAGGAATCTTTGCCGATATCGCTTTAAGTTTCAACATTGTTCTCATTTTTGGCGTATTAGCCAGTTTGGGCGCAGTGCTTACCTTACCCGGTATTGCAGGTATTGTATTGACCATAGGTATGTCTGTTGATGCCAATGTTTTAATATTTGAACGGATTAAGGAAGAATTGGCTAAAGGGAAAGGTAAAGGGCAAGCTATCTCCGATGGTTTCTCAAATGCATTATCGTCCATTCTGGATGCAAACATAACAACAGGACTTACTGCAATTATATTATTGATTTTTGGTAGTGGTCCTATTAAAGGTTTTGCCACCACCTTAATTATTGGTATTCTAACTTCATTGTTTACCGCAATTTTTGTTACAAGGTTATTGGTGGATTGGTATATATCAGGAAAAGGAAGAACTCTGGACTTTTCAACTGCAATCACCAAAAACCTGTTTAAGAATTTAAACATCAATTTCCTAAGCAAGAGAAAAATATCATATGTTCTTTCATTTATTTTAGTTGCTGTAGGATTGTTCTCCTTATTTACTCAAGGCCTGGACGAAGGTGTCGACTTTGTAGGAGGGCGTAATTACCAGATTCGTTTTGTAAACCCGGTTAGTCCTTCAGAAATAACCAATGAGTTATCTGATGCCTTGGGAAGTGCCAGTGCCAAGACTTTTGGCGACGCAAACCAGATCATGGTAACAACCAAGTATAAGGTAGATGTTCAAGGTACAGAAGTAGATGATGAAATATTAGGAATTTTATATACATCTCTACAAAAATATTTACCCGATGGAGCCACATATGAGGATTTTATCCCAGGTGGGACCAATGGTGATATTGGCGTACTTAAGTACCGAAAGGTTGGACCAACCATCGCAGATGATATCAAGAAAAATGCACTTTGGGCTATTTTCGGCTCCTTGGCCATAGTTTTTCTGTATATTTTGCTTCGCTTCCGGAAATGGCAGTATTCCCTGGGTGCTGTTGTAGCGGTTTTCCATGATGTATTGATAGTATTGGGGATCTTCTCATTGACCAGTAAAGTAATGCCTTTTAGCATGGAAGTAGACCAGGCATTTATAGCGGCCATTTTGACCGTAATTGGTTATTCCCTGAATGATACCGTGGTGGTTTTCGACCGTATTAGGGAAATGGTAAGCGAACATGGCTGGAAAGGCGGGGATAATATCAACAACGCCTTGAATAGTACATTAAGCAGAACCTTAAATACGTCACTTACCACTCTTGTAGTATTATTGTCCATTTTTGTTTTTGGCGGAGAGTCCTTAAGAGGATTTATGTTCGCCATGATCATTGGAGTAATAGTAGGTACGTATTCTTCGCTGTTTATAGCAACACCAGTAATGTTTGATACGCTTCGCAGTAAAATATCAGGGGAGAAAAAGGATTAAGTTTTATTAAAAAGTATTAAAAGCCGCAAAACTCAATAAGAAGTTTTGCGGTTTATTTTTTTCTTATATGCAAAAAAAAACCCGTCAATTAAGACGGGCTTTTTAAAAAATCGTTAAATATTAAGGATTAAACTACCTCAACATTTATTGCGTTTAAACCTTTAGGGCTTTCTTCTAGATCGTAGCTAACTTTATCTCCCTCTGAAATCTCTTCGGTTAATCCACTAGCATGGACAAATACGTCTTTGTCTCCTTCATCCGGAGTGATAAATCCAAAACCTTTTGCGTTGTTGAAAAATTTTACTGTACCGTTACTCATGATTATATATTAAATTAGCCGCAAAGGTAAGTTAATATCCTTCAAATTAAGTATATAAGACAATAATTTTCCATCTAGCCATAGTTTTTTCACTTTTCCTTAAGAAAAAGCAGATTCCTAACCCTACCTGATGATACTTTACAGCCGCTTATTTTATCATCTGCATCCTTAATAAATTCAATCTTTTTAAAAAACCATTCACTTCCGGAAAACATATCTTTTTTAATAGGATCCAATGTAATGTCGCCATGCCTGCTATGTCTGGCAATTAATTTATCGCCTTCTATCATGAATTCGTATACTGTGGATAGTTCTTCACTGTAAAAATTCCCTGTATATTTTGATAAATCAACAGACGATTTATCAAACGCAATGATTCTTGACGCATTCATGATCTGCCCTCCCTGTTCCAGCTTAAAACTCTCAACTTTTTCATCCTCAGCGGGAATAAACGTAATTTCAGCTTCCACTTCTGCAATTTTAAATTTAGTTTGCGATACCGGGATTAAGGATACCATTTCTTGCCCGGTTGCCTGTGCTAATAATTGACCACTATCTTCAGTTATACTTATATTAAATCCTGGTTGCAATTCATAGTCACCCATATAGGATTTTATAGTTTTTTGATCTATGGTAATTTTATCATCACCTGTATCTGGGGCGGCTATATCATTCTTAGGCTTTGTTTTTATAAGTTCCCTTAGATAAATATCCGTTATTTTATGTGCCATTGATCCTGGTCCAAAAGAGGCATCATTACTAAATACCACCACTGAAAAATTGTGATCAGGAAAGCGGGTCAGGTATGACCGGTATCCTGCATCTGCTCCTCCATGTTGAATCTCATTCAATCCTTTATACTCTCCGACAAATTGCCCGAGTGCTCCCCCAAATGTCTTGCCGCTATTCAGAACGGCAGGAGTATTCATTTTCGTAATCAATTCAGGACTCCCTATTTTTGGAGATGAAAAGTTCAATGCCCACAGACTTAGATCTTCAACAGTGGTGAAAAGACTAGTTGCTCCAACGTTAGCATAGCTCAATACACTTTTTTTATAGCCGGTGTTATCTGAATGATAGGAATACGCCCTGTTTTTTACAATTTTTTCATGATCATCATAGAACAATGTATTATTCATTTTTAAAGGTTTAAAAATGCGTTCCTTTGTAAATGTTGCAAAGGAAACTCCAGACACCCGCGCAACCACTTCAGCTAATAGGGTAAAACCGGTATTACAATACATATACTCCTCTCCCGGATCAAAATTAAGTTCCTGTTGTTTACTTATTAGTTTAAGTACATGCTCCTTTGTTATAACATCGTCCAGCCGCCAACCTGCCATGGCTAATAAATTCCATTGATCCCTTAAACCGCTGGTGTGACTTGCTAAATGCCTTAGAGTGATGGTTTTACCAAAATCTGGTACTTCCGGGATATACTTTCTTATATCGTCATCGAGTTTTAATTTTCCTTCACTTTCTAACAATAGTATGGAGAAAGCTGTAAACTGTTTGGAAACAGAAGCAATATGAAATATGGTTGAAGGAACTATTGGTATATCATACTCCAAATTGGACATCCCGTACCCTTTTTTATAGACAATTGCACCGTTTTGGACCACGGCAACCGCTGCTCCCGGCGTTTCCTTGTTGTCCCAGACCGTAAACAATTCATCAACCTGCCCATTTAAAGTAACTGCCCGGGGCTTTATTTTTTCAAGGGATATTTGATATTTTCCCATAGGTTGATTCTCATCCAGCGGATAAACTTCCACAACATATTCACCATCAATGGTGGAAGTTAATGTTATGTATTCATAGCCGTTTTTACCATTGGGACTATCAAAGTCCTTAATTTTATTACCGTTTACATCATAAGTAGTTATTTTCAGATCAATACCCTGTTGCATCAACTTAAAAAAGGCAAACTGATCCCTAGCCATCACCACCTTATATTGATGTGTTTCTTTCGCTAATATTTCTGCAGAAATTGGAGTTCCTTCACTTAACTCCCCTTTCAGAAATTGAGCATTTAATGATACGGATAGAAAAATAATGAAAAGGGTAACTTTCGATTTAACCATGCAATAATTCAGATTTTAATTTTACTTTTTCCTTATTGAGTTTATACATATTAGAAACGACTGAATGTCTAATTTGTAACCAGAGTAATTTATTTTTTGTTATCTATCACCTTTCCAACAGATCCCTCAGGGGTCAATTCTAATTGATATATAAAATGTGATTTCAATTCCGGTTCCTTCCTGTGCGAGACAAAAACTATTGTTGTCTGGCTTTCTTCCGCCATTTTATTTACGAGGGCAACTACAAGAGCAGCGCTCGCATCGTCTAAACCAGCTGTTGGTTCATCCAATATTAAAAGAAGAGGATGTTTAATCATCGCTCTAACGCACATAATAAGTCGTTGCTGGCCAAGACTTAGGTCGTGAAAATAACGGTCTTTTTTGTCTTCCATATTTACTAAAGCCAGCCATTCCCTGGCTACCCTGAGTTGAGCCTGACTGGGCTTGACATACAAGCCAATAGAATCTAAAAGCCCTGAAATCAGCATATTTTCCAGGCTGTGATAGCCCCTGAAGCGGTCTACCATAGCAGGGGTAAAGTAGCCTATATTTTTTTTGATATCCCAAACACTTTCCCCGCTCCCTTTCCGGGCTCCAAACAGAAATATATCCTGCCCGTAAGCTTTGGGGCTATCACCTGTAACCATCGAAAGGAGTGTTGTTTTGCCACTTCCATTTTTCCCTGCCAACTCCCAAAATTCTCCCGTTCGAATCTGCCAGTTAATATTTTTGAGAATTGGTTTCTCTTCATAGTGTACAGAAACATTTTTAAACCTAATTAAATGCTCATGTGAATAATTAAAGCGATTCAACGCTTGGGGAACATCTCGATAAAAAATCTTATTTTTTTTGGGTTCTATTAATGATAAGTCATTGATAACCAAAAAATCATTTAAGTCCAAACGTGAATAATTTGTAACAAAAGGAAGCAGGTCAGCCGACCTGCTGATAAGTTGAATAATTACAATGTGGTTTGATATATTTGTCAAAACTCCTTTGATCTGTTTTTGCGAATCCTGATCCAGATTATCAAATGGATTGTCCAGGATCAGGAAGTTTGGCTTTGTTTCTAAAAGATAATTTAAAAGCGCTTTTTTACGTTCCCCACTGCTCATAGATTGAAGGCTTTGTGAAGTCGCAGGGGTAAGGTGCTTTTGGTCGTGTCTAACTTCTTCTTCAATAAAATCATCCAGCGCCAGTTTAGAAAATAATGCCCCTTTCAATCCTTTTAAGCCCTCTAAACCCTGTGGCGGTTTAGCTTCTGCCAACAACTGCTGAATTAAGCCTTGCTTATTGGATTGATTATCTATAAAGACAGCCCAGTGTTGTTTTTGGGTCATAATATCCTGGATACTGGTTTTAAACAAATATAGCAGATAGCCATTTAATGTTTAATGACTTTATATTTATTAATTAAAAATAAATGGGTTAAGAATTTTTACTTTATATTTTATATATTTAGGATCCCCTTTGATGTTTATAATGTACTATGAGTAAAAAGGCAATAAAGCTAATACAGGCTTGCACGATTTGTTTGGGCTTAATAACGGGGCTAGTTTTCTTCCTGGACTTTATATTTAACTAAAATTAAATAATATGAAAAAGAATATGGGTTCAACAGATCGTTTTATACGGTTTATTGTAGCGGCTATTTTTATCGCACTCTATTTTACTAATACTGTAACAGGTATATGGGGTATAGTTTTATTAGTACTGGCAGGCGTATTTATCCTTACCAGTTTTGTTAGTTTTTGTCCTCTGTATGCTCCTTTCGGATTAAGTACATGTCCAAATAAGAAGTAGTTTGCATTAGTGACTTTTAAAGAACTGAAATTCAGGATTGGTTTTGTTGCGACCCTATGGAACAAGGCTGAACTGTAGCTGAAAATTAAATTTGGGATAATAATTCAATAATGTGATTTACCAACTTAAGATTTTAGACTAATTTAATTTTAACCCTTTTCGTATACTGTATAAAAACCTCCTTCGTTTGAAGTTAATTGAAAACAGCTAACTTTGAAAAGTAGCCCAAAGTACTTAAATGAAAAATTTTCTATCGAGAGCATCTAGAATTCTATTGCCATTATTTAACACCAGAGCCGCCGGACTGTATTTACTCCTATTTGCAGGGGCAATTGGTGTAGCCACCTTCATTGAAAATGATTTTGGCACCTCTGCGGCACAAAAAGTGGTTTATAAGGCCTGGTGGTTTGAACTCTTACTTATTCTTTTTAGCATTACCATAATAGTGAATATCATTAAATTCAGGATGGTGCAACAAAGGAAATGGCCATTACTATTATTTCATGGGGCTATTATCATCATTATTATAGGTGCAGGTATTACAAGATATCTTGGTTTTGAAGGTATTATGCACATCCGGGAAAACGACAGCGCTGAAAGCTTTATCTCCTCCAATACCTTTCTCAAGTTTAGGGTCACTGCGGAAAATCAGACTTATGAATTTGATGAGCCGGTTTTGTTTGCCTCATTGGGTAATAATAACTGGGAAGAATCCTACCTCATTGGCTCAGATTTAATCAATGTAAGAGTTAAGGATTTTATTCCTAATCCGAAAAAGAGCTTATCAGAGTCTATTGATGGCATTCCAACTTTGCAACTAGTAATTGGAGGTCTTAATGGGAGGGAAGAGTATTATATAAGTCTGGGCGAAACCAAACGTATTGGTAATGTGATTTATAATTTTAAAGACACCCCATTTCCCGATGCTTTTAACATTGCGATTCAAAATGAATCTCTTGTGTTTACAAGCAGCAAAGTACTTACGCAGACTGTTATGGCTACCCAGAAAAAGGATACTATTTATCCATCGGATACGGATTCCCCTCTTAAATTAAACGCCTTGTATACAGATGGGGTCAATAGTGTGGTTTTTTCCGATTTTAATAAAAAAGGGTCGGTGCAAATTGAATCTGCAGACCCTAAAGTGAAGAATGAAAGCCTAACCGCACTTTTAATGGAGGTCTCAGTTAACGGAGAATCAAAGGAAACCTATGTGTATAGTAGCAGGGGAAATGAAGGTCGGCCTGAATTGCTGACTTTTGATAATCTGAATGCATCCATTTCTTACGGTGCAAAGGAAATTAAAGTCCCTTTTAATATTAAGCTGAACAAATTTATTCTTGACAAATATCCCGGCACGAATAGCGCTTCTTCTTATGCAAGTGAAGTTACCCTTGTGGATGAACAGGAAAATGTAAAGATGGACTATCGCATCTTTATGAATAACATCCTGAATTATAAGGGATATCGATTTTTTCAATCCTCTTTTGACAGGGATGAGAAAGGCACTTACTTAAGTGTTAACAGTGATTTTTGGGGCACCTTAATTTCTTATATTGGATATGGCCTGCTTACATTGGGTATGCTGCTTACCTTGTTCAGCAAAAAAACAAGATTTCACCAACTCACCCAAAAGATTAAAAAATTACGGTCCAAAGGAGCGATATTTATTCCCTTATTCCTTTTATCGAGTTATTCGCTGACGGCTCAGTCTACCCCAGTTAATAGTTATGTTGAATATGCTGTTAATATGGATCATGCGGATAAATTCAGTAAGCTGGTAGTACAGGATTTTAAGGGACGTATGAAACCAGTGCATACCCTTTCAAGGGAATTGATGCGAAAATTGGCCCGTAAGGAAAGTTTATTTGGATTAACGGCAGACCAGATATTACTGAGCATGTTTGTTAATAAGCAGGAATGGTATGACGCAGGCATTATTAAGTTAGGAAAGCATAAGGACATTCATGAAAAACTAGGTGTTCCGGGAGATTATGCCTCCTATGCTGATTTTTTCTCAACCGATGGCAAATATAAACTCCAGGAAGAGGTAAGAAGAGTATATGGCCTTGAACCTATAGACAGAGGTGTCTTTGAAAAAGAATTGATAAAAATTGACGAGAGAGTGAATATTTTAAGCATGATCTTCTCGGGCACATTATTAAAAATAATTCCTACGCCCAACGATCCAAATAATACCTGGGTCGCAAACAGTGGGCATGCCCATGTTGAGAACGATGGTCATAACCACTCAGAGATAGCGGACAATTTTTTTAACAGCTATACAAAGACCCTGCAGGAGGCTATCAGTTCTGGCAATTACCTACAAGCGGATGGGCTTGTAGAAGAATTAAAAACATACCAAATTGAAAACGGAGGTTCCATAATGCCTTCAGAATCAAAGATCAATGCTGAAATATTATTAAATCGGCTTAATGTCTTTACCCGGTTGGCAATATTTTATATATTCCTGGGTTTAGCTTTATTGTTCTTTTTATTTTACTCGGTTTTCAAGCCCAACGCAAGTCTGAAAAAGGTATATCTGGTGTTATTTTCATTAATAGTTTTCGGTTTCGTATTACACACCATAGGACTTGGTTTACGTTGGTATGTTTCCGGCAGGGCACCCTGGAGCAACGGGTATGAATCTATGATCTATATTGCGTGGACCTCAACTTTGGCTGGGATACTGTTTACAAGAAAATCATTTGGTGGCCTTGCAGCGACCATGGTTTTGGCAGCCACAATTCTTTTTGTTTCAACATTGAGCTTCCTTGACCCCGAGATTACCCCATTGGTTCCGGTTCTAAAGTCTTACTGGCTAACCATACATGTATCTCTGATAGCAGGCAGTTATGGATTTTTAATGTTAGGGGCAATTATTGGCCTTATTAATCTTATTCTAATGATTTTCCTTACGGAATCTAACAAAACACGAATAAAAAGAATTGTTCAGGAAATGTCATATATCAGTGAACTAACCTTAATTGGAGGTTTGTTTATGGTAAGTGTTGGCACTTACTTGGGTGGTATATGGGCCAACGAATCCTGGGGGCGTTACTGGGGCTGGGATGCTAAAGAAACCTGGGCGCTGGTTACTATACTGGTCTATGCTTTTATTCTACATATGCGGTTGATTCCCAAATTAACAGGGCTTTTTGCTTATAATATCGCTACCATATTTGGATTAGCGTCAGTAATCATGACCTATTATGGGGTAAACTATTACCTCTCAGGTTTGCATTCTTATGCTACCGGAGACCCTGTACCAATACCAAGCTGGGTTTATATGGTAGTTATTTCAATATTTATTATTAGTATGCTGGCCTATTTTAAAAAGAGAAAGTATTCTATTATTTCTTAGGGCCACATAATTACTGCACAAGGGTGCCATTTTCAAGTATCAGGTCGTATTTGTAACCCGCACCGAAATCGCGATTTAGACTTACTACAGCGCGGATTGTTATTTGTTTACCTTCTGGCACAAAGGTATTTGTTGTAATAACCATGTCAAAATCGTCCTTACTGCCATCCTGAAGATGAATCCAGTTAAGACCCATAATATTGGGGTTTACTTTTACGCATGTACCACTAAGCTGAACAGAATGACCCTCATACTTTTTAGGGTCACCTACAAGCTCCGAAATTTGAATTGTTCCCTTGTGGACAACAGTTTTTTCGGTATGGGTAGGGATATCTTCTTTAACTACTATTTCTTTTTTGGCAGTACTGCCAGAAGCAGTAGAAGCCGCATGTTGGGAATGATCTTCTGAAACAAGATTTGATATAAGATAAATCTCATCGAAAATTCGGTTGTACTCTTTACTTTCAAAATTTGTTTTAAGTAAACCACCTCTGTAAAAATATACTTCGCCTTTGTTTATTTCTGCTTTCCTTGTAGCTATCCAAAACTCTTTTTCATCTTCTTTAACCCTGAGATAGACATATCTGGCCGTCGGAAGTACCTCTTCTACCACAACTTTATGCAACTCATTGCCAACCTCGGTTGTTGGGTTTGGAATTACGCGCGTTGCTGGATCTGGTGTAAAAATGCCATTGCCCTCCGTATTTCCTTTATCTGAGGATGGTGTAATTACCTTTGGACCGTTATTGCAGGCCATAGTGGATAATAATAGTGTTATGATTAAAAAGTAAGAGTTAAATTTTTGGTTCATCGCCTGTTTTTTTGTTTGCTATTAAATCGTTGGACTATTCTTGCGTATATTCTATAATTATTCTCAATTTCAGAAATTGCCATCTCGCCTGAGATACTGAATAACAAATTCCTGCTAATATTATAGGATAAATTTGTACCTATATAGTGTTGCAGAAATGTGTCTATCATACTGTAATAGTTATAATCTACAAATCTATAATAAAAGTCGGCAAATAACTTGTTTTTAACAAGATCCCTTGAATATCTTATGGAGCCAATATTAGTTAACAGATAATTAGATTCATTTCTGTTATAAGATAGTGATAATCTGCCTTCAATGCTTGGGATACGCGTCCAGGTCAAATATCCATATAAGTTGTCTGATTTGTTCTGTTCATCGCTTCGGAACCGTCTGGCATAACTGAAACCGGCCGAGATATATTTAAAAGGCCTAATATTTAGTCTTGCTCTTAACCCTTGACGGGCCAGATCATCATCTAGAAGTCGATCAATTTCTGATTGAAAAGTTTGGTAGTAGAGAATACGTTTTCGGGAATCATAAGAAAGCATCAGATTAACCTTTCTACTAATTCTATAGCGGGCAGAGATATATAAATTGGTAAGCCTGATATCATTAGCAGTCACTCCGTTTACTTTGCTGTATAAATCCAGTTCCAATGAAGAGAACAGATTAAGATTTTTAAAAATAGTGCTGTTGTGTTGAAAATAGGCAAATCGGCGATCTGTTTCACCCGCATTTTGTTGTTCCACAAATCCCAGCGTTGTCTGGGAATAAAACTTTTTGGCATCTGTCATTACCCCGGCATAACCGCCGTATTGTAGTAAATCTGAATTAAATCCATAATCAAATGTATCCGGCCGAAAACCACCTATTGCACCAATATAAAATTTACCAAAATATTTTTCAAGCTGTAGCCCGTCAATAGCACCAAGAGAGGAGATTTTCGGGTTTATATTTCTTCCAGCGATTACTGAAAGTGAAGGCAAAGCGTCATAACGCACAGACAAATTATATACCCTAAAAAAACTGTTCTGCGGCAGCGAGGTGCTATCTGCCTGTTCAAAGATATACCTGTAATTTAAATAGGTGTTAAAGGAGAATTTAGAATTGTTTATATGGTTGGCATTCATGGCGAGACGTGTCATTACACGTGTCCTGTTTTCTCTTTGACTATTAATGTTGCTATAGCCCGAAACCGAGACAGACCCGTTTATGTTCTCTGTATACATAGGCTCTATGGTTTCTTCCACAACCGGCGCGACCACTAGTAATTCTGTCAGTGCTTCCTGGTTAGTTTCGGTTTTTAGAACGTAGTTAAATAGCACTTCATCTCCCTTTTGTATTTCACAATCGTTAATAATTGAACATACACAGGATGTGGAAGACTTACTTTTGACCACTAAACAAGCCCTGTCCGTACCACCTAAATTTAAAGAGTCGCCCACCTCTATAAAAGATGTGTCATCAAATTTTACGTAGATGTTATTAGTGGTAACAAACGATACCTGCCCCTGGAGGAGTTTGTCCTGTCCAAACGCATTTGAAATTAAGGCCATAAAGGCTAGTATGAAATGTAATTTAAATTTCATAGATCCTTGTCAATCGCCATTGGGGTGGCATTCTAAACATGAGGAACTCAGATATTCGTACCCATTTACTTCACTGTGTTTATCATCCATTTCAGGCTGCGAATGACAGGTGAAACATGTAAAATCTGCATAATTAGATGGGTTAGCATGGCATTCCACACAATCGTTCCAAGCCTGCTGGTGTTTTCCGCTATAAATAGGGAAATATTGGCCATCATGGTCAAATTCCGCAGGAGTCCATCCCGGATTGGTAGTATGACAGGCCACACAATCGGTTGGAAAATTTGCCGCAAGGTGATTGGGGTTATTGGTTTGATCGTAATCAGATTGATGGCATGCAACACATTCCGGTGAGGCATCTGAATAATTGGGTGTAGTATGGCATTCGGTACAATCCTGAATATTATGACCCTGGGTTAGCGGAAAAAAGTCATGGTTAATAACTGCCGGCATCCAACCGGGATTTGTTGTATGACAGGATACACAATCTGTTGAGTACCCTGATGTTGTATGATTGGGGTTCTGAGTAGCCGCATAATCTTCCTGGTGACAAGTAACGCAATCAGGAGATGTGTCTGAATAATTGGGTGTGGTATGGCACTCGGTACAATCCTGAATATTATGACCCTGGGTTAGTGGGAAAAAGTCATGGTTAATAACTGCAGGCATCCAACCCGGGCTTGTGGTATGACAGGCTACACAATCTGTTGAAAAACCGGAAGTGGAATGATTCGGATTCTGTGTAGCTGCATAATCTTCCTGGTGGCAGGAAACACATTCAGGAGATACATCTGAGTAGTTACCTGTTGTATGGCATTCCGTACAATCTTGTATGTTGTGCCCCTCGGTTAACGGGAAAAAGTCGTGGTTTATGCTTTCGGAATCCCAACCAAATCCGAGTGGATTATGGCATTCAATACAATCTGTTGAAAATCCTGCTTGTTGGTGATTTGGATTTTGAGTAGCGGCATAGTCATCCTGATGACAGTCTATACATTCATTTCCCAAAGGGTCAATTCTAAGATTGCTACTATCTGTGTTATGGCACTCTATACAACTAAGATTACTATGAACTCCAACAAGAGGAAAACCATTTGCTTCATGAAGTTCGGGAATATTGTCTACCAGCCAGGTCTCAGAAGTATGGCATCTCACACAATCATTACCCACAGATTGGCTGTGAATATCAAGATGACAGGCAGCACAGTCCATAGGTGCCTGGTCAAATACATTAGTGCTATGGCATAGTATACAATCTACATTTGCATGAGTTCCCTCTAATTGAAAATCGGTTTTACTATGATCAAATTGAATGGTTTGGTAGTTGATGTTCCAACCTCCCGGGTTATGGCATTTAACACAATCCATATCCAGGTCATCACCATGAGGTGACTGAGCCAAAAGCGGTAAGCAGCCCAATAACAGGAATATTAGAGATGACAGTCTATACATTTAAATTTACCCAGTTTGTATATTACCTCTGTTTCTCCATTTGGAGAAGCAACTTCATGACATGCACTACACGCTATTTTTGCATGTTCTCCTTCCAATGGAAAGGCGGTACGGTTATGGTTAAATTTTTTTGGAAACCAGCTATCCGTTACATGGCATCTTGTACATTCTGTTACTCCCTCAATGGCAAATGTATCGTCATGAATATTTTCGTGACAAGTTATACACTGCCCCCCTAAATTGTTAAACGTTTGTTTAGAGGTAGTATTGTTATCGGACTTAACAAAATGACATTCTCGGCAATCTACCTCGGTGTGTTTGCCGTCTAACGGCCACTCTGTTAGGGCGTGATCAAAATTAACCAGGCTCCAGGCTTCATTTATATGACAAACCTTACAGTCCTCATTAGGATAGTATTTTTCGCTTATGTAGCCCTTATGGATATCCTGATGGCAATCTATGCAGTCTGTTCCGAGATTTCTAAAACTCCATCTATCTTCCTTTTCGCTTACATGGCAGGCGAAGCAAGGGGTTGCATTATGTGCCCCTTCCAAAGGAAAGGAAGAAGTTTGGTGTTGTTCAAGTGTGTAAAGGCTGTAATCAAAGCCATTTTCCAACGAATGGCATTCCACACAATCAGGAGAAACATCATTTACCTTGAATTCTCCCCTGTGGTAATCATCATGGCAATTTTTACAAGCCGAAAAGTCTATTGGAGTAGAAAATCTTTTTTCATGACATTGCCTGCAATCTACGGCAACATGTTTTCCTTCAAGAGGATAATCGGTGACAGTATGGTCAAAGAAATCCATGGATCTTAAGGATAGAAAGCTGCTTTCCCTGTGACATTTTATACATTCATTCCCATATTCCCCATTATGTACATCCGTATGGCAGCTTACACAACTGTTTTCACTGATTCTTCTTTTATCCTGAAAAACAGTCACAGGGTTACTGGTTTCAGCATGACATGCAAAACAGTCTGTAGTCTGATGACTCCCCTTTAATGTAAAATTGGTGGCATTGTGATCAAAATTTTCCTGCCCTGCAAAAGTGGCAAAAGAAGTTTCGGTATGGCATTGTGAACACTGCCCTGGTAATTGTTCATTATGAGGGTCCTGATGGCACGACATACAATCATCAAAAGGAATATCTTTAAATATTTGAAAATCCTTACCATTTCTTGTGGTTATCTGGTGGCATTCAATGCAATCCACATTCAAATGCTCTCCTTCTAATTTATAATCGGCCGTATCGTGGTCAAAATTTGAAGCGGGTTTAAAAGCTTCCATTGTATGGCATGCCATACAATCATTGGTAAGGGTTTTTTGGTGAACATCATCATGACAGGAAAGACATGATTCATCTAAGCCCAGAAATGTGTTTTTTCGCTTTTTCAGTTCTCTATCCTGGATATTTTCAGAAATATGGCATTTTTTGCAATCCACTTCCTCGTGTTTACCCTCTAATTC
>NZ_JBATKE010000008.1:0-19218 GCF_049669105.1 Eudoraea sp. | reverse complement strand
CTTCTATGGGCATAACTGAAGGCTGTTTCCCATTGTCCCTGTTCCGCATAAATGTCAGACATATAAGTTAGGTATACACAAATAGGGTGATAATCGCCCAGTTCTTCCAACATTGGAATAGCCTGTCCGATATTTTTTTCGGCGATTTCATTTTCTCCTTTTAAAGCATAAGCTAGACCCACATTACCCAGGTTGTATGCAATTCCAAGCTTATAGTCCAGGGCGCTATAAATATCTCCGGATTCCTTAAAAAATAGCAAGGCTGAATCTGGTTTAATCAATTTCAGATTATATTCATCTCCCATATTAAGCAAGGCATCGGCATAGCTAATCGAATCCTTCTCCGCTTTAAGAATTGGGATAGCATTCTTGTAATTAAGGATCGCGTTTTGGTAATCTCCCATGACGGAATACACATCGGCTATATTTTTGTAAAATATTCCCAAATCACGTATGCGCTTCTTTTCATTAGCAATTTTGAAGCCTTCTAAAAAGATAGCTAATGCCAGATTTAGATCACCTTTTAGCCTAAGAGCATTTCCTTTTTGGACATACGCATCTATGATGCGCTCTGTTGAATCTAAGGCCGTTGCTCTGCGTAAGAGTTCATCACTATATCGAAGGATTTTCTCCGGATCCTGATGATTTCTAGCGAGACCAAATAACAGCTGTAATCGATCTCTTTCATCAAAGTTGCCTGAGTTATATATTGTTTGAAGACTGTCCGCAATAACCTGATTCTGACCATACACGGCCAAGTTAAAAATTAAAAAAAAGCCTAGTGCTAGACAAGTTTTTATTTTGAATAAACTTTTTAGTCTATAAAAGTTTGCCGTAAGCATGGATATAGGTAGTTAATTTACCATGTTTATTTATAGGATCTTATTTTAGGATCAATTATAAATGTGCCTTTGTTTGTAACCGTAAAATCTAAGCTGTATTTCTCTTCTATATATTGTTCCAGTCCCCCAGGCCCTATTTTAATAGTTCCAACAACTATTTCATCAGTTCCTTTTATTACTATTCCCCTTTTTATTCTTTTTAGTGACTTTGGCGCATAAATTCTTGCCCCTGACACATGATCAATGGAGGTGATTTTGACCGTATCTGATGGATTACTGATAGAAACTCCCTGCCAGATAATCCGGTCTCCTTTTCTCACATTAGTTGTAAAATAATTGTTGGGAATGCCAGAGAGCTGGCCAAAACTGGCATGCTGGTCTATGCTGCTCTGATCAATTTGTGTGGTGTCCACATAAAGGGTTACTACATGCAATTGGCCACAAGACATAAGGCCCATAACTGCCATTAAAATCAAAATTAGATTGGTTGTTTTCATACTTGTGTTCTTTAAGTGATTATGTGGGAGAGTTTATTTCGTATTGGAATCCGATCTTAATAAAGCTGAATTTCAGCATTAATAGTAAATGCTTTTCCAACTTCTATTGCCTTACTTTACAAGGGTTTAAAACCTACAATTAATATAGTGAATTTAAGCCAATTAGTAAAATGACTTTGGATAAATGGTATTATTTTATGTCCGAAAGTAGTATTTTACCTATCCGCCATGTATCTTAAACCTCTATCTCATGCCCCTGAACTGCAAGTTCAATAGGGAAATCATAGGTATGAGCGCTCATAAATTTTTTAAATATGTTGGATCTGTCTTTATCCGTTTGTGCAGGATCGTGATGGAACATTACCAAACGTTTGGCCCCGGTTCTATCGGATAATTCCGCGGCAATTTCCATGGAGCAATGACCCCACCCCACTTTGTTTTCATATTCCTCCGGGCTGTATTGGGAATCGTGTACAAGCAAATCTGTATTCTTGCAGAGATCAAAACCGGAGATCCAATTATCTTCATTAAATAAATGTGGATTTTTCAATATGGGCTCATGATCGGGGATATAAGTAACTGATTTGGATCCAACCTGTATTCTAAAACCAACGGTTGGACCGGGATGACAAACAAATTTAGAAGTGACTATAAACTTCCCAAGCTTAAATGGTTTGTTTGGCAATTCGTGTATCACCAATTTACTGGGGATATCCCTGAGCATTACCGGAAAAAGAGGAGGAGACAAAAATCTGTTCAACCTATCTTTTAAAGGATAGGAACTGCCGCCAGGCCCCCAAATATGTATCTCTTTGTTCGGATCAAAAATGGGTTTGAAAAAACCCAAACCCTGAATATGATCCATATGTAAGTGAGTTAGCAGGATATCTATTCGGTCTGAGTTATTATACTTGTCAAAAGCTATATTCAAAATCCCTGTACCTGCATCCAGTATTAGCCTTTCATTCCCCTCTATGATTTCAATACACGGGGTATTGCCTCCAAGCTTTCGTGTTTCTTTGGAGGAGGTGGGATATGCGCCGCGGGTTCCATGCAGTTTAACTCTCATAGCTTGAGACATTATCCCAAAAGATAGCTAAAGCCCCTGAAAACTCTTTAGACCTTCCAATGATAGGGATGGAAGTAACGGAGATTTTAAAGGATTTACCTTCCATGTTTGTAATCCAGAAGGTCTTATGGGCGGGTTCGTGTGAGTTTATGGTTTGTACAAGTGGAAGGTCGGCCGGTGGAATAGCATTTCCTTTTTCGTCATGGGCAGAAAACATGTTACCCCAGTCTCCAACCCTCATTTCCCCTGTATCCTGAAAACGCTTTCCCAATATTTGTTCTGCAGGTTCGTTGTAAAAAATCAGCGTCCCTTCAGGATCTACAATAAAAACAGGGACAGTAAGACAATCTGCCAACTGCCTGCTTAAAATAATTTCAATTTCGTGTGCTGACATAGACAGACAAGTTTTACAGGAGAACTCTCTTAAATATATAAAAAATAAATCGATTTTGTTCTATAACGCCCGCTAGAATAAACTGTTATCAATAACGCAATAGCCCGGGAGAAAGATCTTATTACAAGATAGTAATTTCCAGACTTCATCACTAAGTAAAAACCTTAGAAAGTCTATGGGTTCTAAGTAAAGTGACTTATTGTCAATTTATTAGCATATTATGGAAACTGAACAAAATAGAAATTATCGAATATTTACAAGAGTCTTGGGATAGGAATATAAAAAAGCCCTGGATGTGGTCCAGGGCTTTTTACATTTTACTCTTCAATTTCTAATTAGAACCGGCTACACTTAACTCAGGTAAAAGAGAATGAAATTCCATCCCTTTAAAATTAGTGGCGTCGAGCCAGTTTTCCCAAAACTCATCCCAGGCATCGTCCCCGTACATTTCATTATATTTTTCTACAAAAGCCCGGTCTTTATCCAGCGAAGCCCAGTTGCTATGCATCCACAGAATTCCCCAATCCCGGCCATCTCCGGCATTGGCCTGATTCGTAAATACATGAAGCCCCATATCGTAATTCAATTCTTTATAGGCCTTTATAATCGTCCCAAACAGGTGGCGGGCGTTGTTCCCTTTATTTTCATTAATCTCAAACCAGCGGATTTGCATCACTTTAGCCGACTGACCTTCCGGTGCATAAGTCATCCCTTCAGCTAGCTTCCAGTACTCCCATTCACCCATATCGGAATGTGGTTCTACATTAGCCGTCCAATCTGCAGAATGCGCATCAGACATAGGGGTGTCATTATCGGTCCAGGTCATTGGCCCCATTACCCAAACAAGGCTGCCTGCCCGTGGCCCGGAGTCAATTGACCATACGTTGACCTGTTGAGCGCCCTCGGTATGGTATTTTTTGTTATGTGCTTTCAAGCCATCATTAAGTTGTTTGGTGTGTCCCGATTTTGGAGTAAGACGGATTGTTGCATACATCACATAAGCACTATCATCCTGAGCACTTAGCTGGCAGGTGATCAATAAAATAAGTAATAAAGTTAATTTTTTCATTAGTAATGGTTTTAAATTGATTATTGATCCTAAATGTATATTTATTTTAGAGCAATAAATCCATTTAAGGACGAACATGTATATTTAATGTCCGAACAACCCTATTTTTTTAACAAAAACAAATGCGATGATTAATTTCTTTGGAAGAAACAAAAAGAAATTCCCTGATAATAACTTGCCATTTGAATACTTTAAATATGCCATTAGGAAGATTGTTATCGTGGGGAATTAGATCAAAATAAGGCTTCATTCAGTTGCCCACATATAAAAAAATGTCTATTATTAACTAATTAAATCAAGGAATAATGGATTATAAAAAAACAATTTTACATCTTGTAATTAGCATGCTATTATCACCGATAATAGTTTACATTGTATTAATGGCAGCCAAATTAGCCGGTTCCACTTATGAAATGACTCATGGTGAAACATTTATTATTTGGCTCCTTATGGCAATTTTGATTAATCTGTCTTTAACAAAGAAGGCATAGAAGAACCATCGCTTCAATACTTGAGATAGGGAACAAATTAGACACTAGATTATGCCTGTCCGGTCTTTCCCATTCTTCATTGGAAAGCAAAACAATGGCTTTTGCTGTACAAATGGGTCTCCATCCTCTCTGTTATGCAGAATCTTTACACTATACTCCTCTGTTATATTCGTGTTTGAATGTTCCAAATAATTCACCAATTATTTTCATAGGAATGTCTATATAAAACAACACTGAAGATATATACTTCTTCTGTCTTTTAAATCTTATATGTATCTTCGACACACCAAAATTTAAACTTTATAACAGTTCTGCACCCCACAGAAGATTATACACCTTTAATAAATATAATATGGCAATGACAAAAAACATCGTATTGCTTTTTTCTCTTCTCCTTTTTCATAATTTATCATATACACAAACTCAGCCATGGCAGGGGAAATTTGAACCCATAGATAATATGATTTCACCTCCTAACACCTACAGAACGGCAAGTGGGGCGCCGGGAAAAGCTTATTGGCAGCAACGTGCCGATTATAAGATAAAGGCAGCTTTAGATGAATCAAATAACACAATCACAGGAGAAGAAACTATTACTTACTATAACAATTCTCCTGATGATTTAAGGTATCTATGGATTCAGTTAGAACAGAATGTAAACAGAAAAGGGAATGAAGATTTTGGTTCCTTTTTTAATAATATTAAAGACTCTATAACTGCACGCCAGATGCAGTTTCTTACCAGAGCTATTGATTTTCCTGCGGGTTATACTATTAAATATATAAAAGATATTAATGGGAACTCCATGAAATCAATGGTTAATAACACCATGATGAAAGTATTGCTTAAAGAGCCCCTAAAATCAGGCTCATCTTTAAGTTTTTCTATTGCCTGGTCTTACCCTATTACGGATCGAAGCATGTTTTTTTTATCCAGAGAAGGTTATGAATATTTCCCTGAAGATGATAATACTGTTTACCTTATTGCCCATTGGTTTCCCAGAATGGCAGTTTACAACGATACCGAAGGCTGGCAAAATCAACAATTTCAAAGACTTGGGGAATTTGCTTTAGAATTTGGAGATTATAGTGTTGAAATAACTGTTCCGGAAGATCATATAATTGCATCAACAGGTAGCTTACTAAACAGTGATGATGTGCTTACCAGGACACAACAAAATAGATTGAAAGAAGCAGGCAGATCTTTTGATAAACCTGTAATGATCGTTACTAAAGATGAGGCTGAAAATAATGAGAAAACCAAGTCTGCCAAACAGAAAACCTGGAAATTTAACGCTACAAACGTTCGCGACTTTGCTTTTGCTTCATCTCGTAAATTCCTTTGGGATGCACAAGCTGTAAAGTTGCCCAGTAATACAGTTATGGCCATGTCTTTTTACCCTAAAGAGGGGCTCCCTGTATGGCAGGAAGAATCTACAAAAGCTATAAAAAATGCACTCGAAGTGTATTCTGATGCTACCTTTGATTATCCTTATCCTGTGGCTATTTCAGTGAACACCTCGAACATAGGTATGGAATTTCCCATGATTAGTTTTAATGGCGGAAGACCTAAAAATGGCCGAATCAGTGATGCTGCGAAGCAGGGTATGATTGGTACAATTGTTCATGAAGTGGGTCATAATTGGTTTCCCATGATTGTGAGTTCCGATGAGCGTAAATGGATGTGGATGGACGAAGGTTTAAACACATTCCTCCACCAAAGAACTATTGCCGAAAGATACCCGGGATTTAGCAGTACAACACCTCAAACTATTGTGCCCTTTATGAGTGGTGATAAAAATATTCTGCGCCCCATCATGACAACCTCTGATAACGAATTACTAACGCAGTTCGGAAATAATTTTTATATGAAACCTACTGTGGGCTTACAGATGTTAAGAAACTCAATTGTTGGACGCGAATTATTTGACCAGGCATTTAAGGAATATGCTAATCGATGGAAATTCAAACACCCAAATCCTGCAGATTTATTTAGAACGCTGGAAGATGCAAGTGCAGTAGATCTGGATTGGTTTTACAGAGGTTGGTTTTTTACAACTGATAATGTTGATATGGAACTCACTGATGTAAAATGGTATAAAGTAAATGAAGAGGAGTTTAATAATAAGGATCAGAAAAAGACCATTAAATTAAAGATTGAGGGTGAAAACTCCGGTGAAAAAGCAAAGGATTTTTCGAGCGGTCCCGAAGCAATAACTATGACCTCAACTCCCGATGCAAGCTATGGTGGATATTTATCAAGAATGGATGAGCCCGAACTTCGCAAACAAATTTCCGGTAAAAATATTTATGAAGTTAGTATTAAAAATGTTGGTGGACTGGTAATGCCTGTAACCATAGAATGGATATATACTGATGGTTCTAATGAGATTGATACATTGCCCGCAGAAATTTGGCGCCGTAACGAATACGAGATTAAAAAGACTTTTGTAAAAGAAAAAGAAGTTTCAAAAGTGAATTTGGACCCTAATTTTGAGTTTGCTGATACGGATATGAAAAACAATACCTTTCCTAAAGCAGAGACTCCATCAGAATTTGATGAATTTAAAGCGAAGAAGACTACTAATTAGAGTTTATAGAAATAAACAGACTCCTTATACAAGGAGTATAAAGCAAAAAAGACAGCCAATATGGCTGTCTTTTTCTTACTAATCAAACTAACATTTGATGAATACTGCTTTTTAAGAATTATCTACAACGGTAGCTTTAGGTGCATTTTTTTTAACCGATGCAATTCCGCTAGCCATGGAGGAAGCTGAGGCATACATCTGACTGGCGCCTATCACCTGCCCATTAGACGCTTTTAAATTAAAATAAGGGCGGCCGTCCTTTGCCTTATTCCTCTCGAACATGGCATCATTTTGTGAGTTTTTCCTAACGGATTCTATGCCGTTATCACATGCAGCTTTAGAATTATAGGCTTCACTGTTGAGAATTACCTGTCCGTTTGATGCTTTAAGATTGAATCTTAGCTTTCCAGCTTTGTCTTTTTTAATTTCAAATTTTCCCATTGGTATGTTTTTAAATACTGTTCGTAAAATTAACGAAAAAAATTGCATATTCCTTCATTATTTTAATACCTCATATAATTTTATCCCCCCTGATTGTGAATAACTTGGCATTAAAAATCGATCTTTTTCTTATTCCGGATTGTTGCCCAAAATATTGTCCTGAAAAATTAAAAATTAGGCTGGCTTTTTACTGCGAAGTCCATTCACAAAATACATTTTCATTTTGCCCCGGTTCTTTACCGCAATTTCTCCTCTGTACTCACAGTTAAATTCATCTTTTACCAGTTCGAAAGTGTGTTCACTGATATTGATTTTCCCTGTTTTGGAATTCGTTTCCATGCGGGAAGCTACGTTCACCGTATCTCCCCAGATATCATAGGAAAACTTTTTGCTGCCAACCACCCCGGCTACTAGCGGACCTGTATTGATCCCTATCCGTATGTTAAAGGAGAGCCCATCTTCTGTTTCGCCGGACTTCGCATCTTCTACGAATTCTAAGATCTCAAAGGCGGCCTTCACCATTTTTATGGCATGATCCTCAATAGGAAAAGGCAATCCGCCGGCGCACATATAGGAGTCTCCGATAGTTTTGATTTTTTCAAGATCATATTTTTCAATAATGTCGTCAAAGGCGGTAAAGTAAACCCCAAGTCTTTTGACCAGTACTTCAGGATTTGCATTTTCTGAATGCGCCGTGAACGCCTCAAAATCTGTAAACAATACGGTAACAGATTCAAATTTGTTCGCTTTAACCACCCCTGATTCTTTTAATTCCAGGGCCGTTTCTTCCGGCAAAATATTAAGTAAAAGACGATCGGATCTGTCCTTTTCTTTTTCTATAATGGCCTTGGTTCTTTTTATATATATATTGCGTCTGAACAATCCGGCTGCTATCAGGAAAATAAGAAATAAAGCGGTTCCGGTTGAGATTGTCAGTATCTTTTGTGTTCGTTTCTGTTGATTTGCTAAATCCAGTTCTATCTGTTTTTGAGAAACTTCCATTTCGGCCATTTGCTGAACTGAGGTGATGTTTTGTACACTATCCCGGAAAGCAATATAATTTCGATAATATTTCAGAGCTGCGGAAGCGTATCCTGTTCTTTCATACAACTCCGAAAGCTTCAGGTAGGCGCCGCCCATTTCTGCTTTCAATCCATATTTTTTGGCCAGGTTTAAAGAACGTAAGGAGTAACCAAAGGCAGCATCCCAATCGTTCTTATCGGCATAAATATCAGACATGTAGGTAAGGTATGTTGTAATAGGTCTGTAGTCTCCTAATTCCTCCAGGATGGCGATTGCTTCACTGATGTTTTCCTCTGCCCGGGTTTCCTCTCCCTGTTGAGCATAGGCCAGGCCTTTGTTGCCAAGATTGTACGCCAAATAATCTTTTCTTTGCAGAGCTTTAAAGATAGGACCTGACTTATTAAATAAAATAAGGGCAGAATCTGGTTGGGCCCATTCCAAATAAGAATCTCCCAGGTTTTCTACTGCGACTGCGTAATTAATTCTTTCGTCCAGGTCTTCGAAAATCTTAATGGCATTGTTATAGTATTTTTTTACATTCTGTTTATTCCCCATTCCGGCATAAACTCCAGCTATTGCTGTATACACTCTACCTAGTTCACTTTTTTCTCCACGCTCGTTGCTTATGTCTACAGCCTTAAAATAACTTTCCAGGGCCTTGCTCAGATTGCCTTTTATCTCCAGGGAATTCCCCCTTTGTAGATAACCCTCATAAATATAATTACTGGAATCCATACGTATGGCCTCTTTTAAAAGTAAATCATTATATTCTAAGGCTTCATCAGGGTTCGGACTTGAAGAAGAAATAGCCATTAACAATTCCAGGCGCTCTGAAGGATCATACTTACCGGACTCATATAGATTAATAAGACTATCAGATATTACTTCGCGATTTTGACCTGAACACGGCGTTAGGGCAAGCAGAAGTATTCCAAGCAAATAAATTCCCCTGATAACAAACACATATCTCTTTTTAACGTAAGGCTTCATAAGATAGGAATTGGGTTTGTCACATATCTTTTCTACTCTCCAATTTGGATTTTAGGATCAATGGTATACATCTGGCTACTGGAACCTACACTAAATTGAATTTGATATTTATAAGGAGCCTTGCCACCGCGTATTACCGTAGCTTGAACAAGCTTATCTCCCTTGATGCTGTCTGAAGTGAAAATTCTTGGGCCACTGATATATTTAATAGCGGTTATCTTCACCGGGATATTGGGCTCTGTGGAGGAGACCCCTTTCCATACAATATTATCTCCCACCTGGGCGAAAATAGTAAAGGTCTCCGGAGAACTGTTATTTAATACCGTTGTATTCTTGCCCGCCTTAAAGAAGCATGCCTTTCCAGGGTTTGGATTCTTTGTATCCACGTTAAGGGTGATTTCGTGTGCCGCCTGTGCATTCAAACCATGTGCGGCCAAAACCATGGTCAAAACAAAGAAAATCCAGCTAATTTTATTCCGTTTCATTTACTCTGATTATAACTATCAAACAAAAAAAGAGGATATTCAATACTTATCCTATTTATTTAAAGAATTTATATCAGAAATATACTATATCTCTCTATAATGACCTGTATTCTCCAAAATAGAAAACCCGGGTTAGCCCGGGTTTTCGTTATTTGAAAGGTATTTGCTTTTGCCCTCAATGGCTAACACACTTCTTTATCTTATTCTTTTACAACTTTAATTTTTGGATCAAACTGGTACGTTTCGCCATCTACCGTAAACTCAATGGCATAGCTATACTCCTTGTTTGCAGCGTTCTTCTTAACTTTTTCCTTTACCTTCTTTTTTGCCCCATTTTTCTTCTCACCCATTTTTTGTGCTTTGGCAAATATATTTTTACTCTTACCTCCTGTCCTAAATTCTATCATCTCAATATCAATGGCTTCCCCGGAAGTAGTAACCCCTTCCCATTCTACAAAGTCTTCGGGTTTTACCAGAATTGTAAAATCTTTAGCCGGCTCACTTACCTCGACAACGGTAACGTTTTCATCAGCCACATCAAAAGTACATGCAGCAGCAGGGTCTTCCTGTGTCAATTCTGCAGTATCTACCGTTAATATAATTATGTGATTAGCTCCCTGGCCATAAAGGTTAGTGCCAAAACAAATTAATAAAAGGGCTATTCCTACTAAATTTCTGTTGAATAGTTTCATGATTGGTTTTTTTGTTAATTAGTTATCTTATCCTATTGTATTTGGATCTCATTTTTCTTTCGTCAAGGTAAGTAATATTATCAAATATAAAAGTAGGTTTTTGCCTACATAAAATAACTGCCGGCTAACGACACTTTGGTTAAGCTACTATGAATAGTACAATTCATTTTCCTTCCTTAAGACTTAAGAAATTCAAAATGCGATTTAGTTAAAGGGCAAGACAAGATTAAAAAGGTTAGTATAGGAATGACTTATATTTACGCGATGGATAACCATCCAACCCAAAGTGTTTAAAACAACATGAAGAAATTTATTACATTTTTACTAATCATTGCGGGGATATATCTCTTACTTCTAATCCCCATGCCTGAAAATAAAAGTGAACCTCAAAAGGCATCAGAAATTCCTTTTATTTGGGATCAGGATGCCCTTTGGGAGAATTTGGAAAAAGCCTTTCTCCGCGCTAAAGCAATTCCATCTGAAGAATTGGATTCTATCGTACAGGAACTGGCTTTTGAAAATGACAGTATCCTAAACGCCAATAAAAATAAAACTATTAAACCTGAAGATGGAATTTACGCATTGATAGAGCGCAGGTTTTTCCAGATTGCTCCGCTGATTGCGGCACAGGAAAACAAATCTGATTGGCACGTCCGGTTTTATAATAGGGTAAGAAAAAAGATAAAATTAGATTCCCGTTTTTGGGATATGAACAGTTCCAGCGCCCGCAATACCTCTTACCGCATTCTATATGGTATGAGAGCCACAGTAGAGGAGATTTTATTGCAATCCAGTGATGATCAGTTTGTATCCACAACCTTTGTTTCCGACGAACCTTCTGCTACTCCTTCTGTGGATATCCTGGGAATAGAAGTGCATAGTGGTGATCTGCTTGTAAGCCGTGGCGGAGCAGAGGTTTCAGCTTTCATTTCGAGAGGAAATGATTTTCCAGGAAATTTTTCACACGTAGCCATTATCCATATAAACGAGGAGACTGACGAGCCCTATTTAGTGGAAGCTCATATTGAAAAAGGTGTCGCTATAGCAACCCTGGATGAGTATTTAAATGATAAAAAATTGAGGTTTATGGTGATGAGGCCCAGGGTGGATTTGGAGCAAATGATGGCAAATCCTATGCTCCCTCATGAAGCATCCTTATTTATATTCAATGAATCTCAAACAAGACATATTCCATATGACTTTAAAATGGACTATTACGATTCTTCGGCCATGTTCTGTTCAGAAGTTGGATCATATGCCTATAAGCAGTTTGGGATTAATTTATGGGAGTCTGAATCTACCATCTCGTCAAATGGGATCATTGAATGGCTGAACAATTTTGGGGTGGAAAATTTTGTAACCCAAATGCCCTCTGATCTTGAATACGATCCAATGCTAAGCGTTGTAGCTGAATGGAGGGATAAGGAAATTCTTTTTCAGGATCATGTAGACAATGCTGTTATGGACGCTTTGATAAGCCGTGCCAATGAAGGTGAGAAACTCGATTACAATCTTTGGATGCTGCCCGTGGCAAGAGTTATTAAGGCGTATTCATTACTTCTTAATAGCATCGGAAAAGAAGGGATTATACCGGAAGGCATGGGGGCTGTAACAGCATTGAAAAACACTGATTTTGTAGACCGGTTTAAGGAATGTAAATCAATTACAGAATTAAAAATAAACGCTTTTAAAGAGGAAAATGAGTATTTACCTCCATACTGGCAACTGGTAAGAATGGCCGAAGAGAGTTTAACAAATTAGGTTCTCCTTAAAAAGGACAATCCTTTTTACAAGCTGCAATAGCACCCGGCAGTACGTGCGTCTTGTGTTCACGAACACGCCTGGGAGATTATTACCGGAATGAAAAATAGGGTGTATCAAAGGCTTCTGTATCATTTACTTCAATCAAGTAATACTGTAGGAACGAATAACAGGTGAAGGAATATCAACTTTTTGCGTTTATCCGGTCAATTTGTTTTTAAAGTGACCCATGTATTGGTTATATTTAAGAGATTGAATCATTCTAAAATGAATACAACCTACGATGCTATCGTCATTGGGTCCGGAATTTCAGGTGGATGGGCCGCTAAGGTATTGTGTGAACAAGGGCTTAAAACCTGTATCGTGGAACGGGGTAGAAATGTGGAGCACACTAAGGACTATCCTACTGCTCACCTGCACCCCTGGGAACTTCCCCATGCCGGGTGGATGCCAAAGGCATTCAGAGATGAAAACCCCCTGATCACAAAAGCGGCAGGTTTTGGAGAGGACACTGCCCACTTTTTTATTAAAGATAAAGATCAGCCTTATGTACAAAAAAAGCCTTTCGATTGGATACGGGGATTTCAGGTAGGTGGAAAATCCTTGACATGGGGCAGAGCTTGCCAGCGATGGAGCCAATCCGAATTCGAATCCCCTTCAAAATATAATTATGGCATTCAGTGGCCGGTAGATTACGCGGAAATGGCTCCCTGGTATCATTTAGTGGAAGATTTTATCGGCGTATGTGGAAATAAAGATGGGTTAGAATCGATGCCCGACGGTGAGTTCCTGCCTCCTTTCGAAATGAATTGTGTAGAACAACACATGAGCACCGCCTTAGCCAACCGATATCCAGACAGGCATCTGGTACATGGAAGATGGGCGCACCTGACCGAACCTAAAGAACATCATTTAGAATTAGGCAGAGGAAAATGCCAGGCAAGAAATCTTTGTATGAGAGGTTGTCCGTTTGGCGCTTATTTTAGCAGTAATTCCAGCACCATCCCCTCGGCACAACGAACCGGCAACCTTAGCATTCTTTCCAATGCTGTTGTGGTTAAAATCATTTATGACGACCAACAAAAAAAGGCTACAGGAATTGAATATATAGATACGGCTACCGGATCGCGACAGGAGCTAAAGGCCAGCATAGTTTTTGTAAACGCCTCGGCCCTAAACTCTAATCTTATCTTATTGAACTCTACTTCTGATCGTTTTCCGAAGGGTTTGGGAAATGATCATGATGTATTAGGTCATTATGTAGGGTTTCATAATTACCGGGGATATACCTCCGGTAAGTTTGAAGGTTTTAAAGACACTTATATTTATGGCAGGAACCCTTCGGAACTTATTTTAGCAAATTTCAGAAATGTATATAAGCATGATATGCCTTTTGTTGGGGGATATACCATTTTCAGTGGCGCCTATAGGTCACGTAATGAAGAGGCTCCGGAAAATGGCCCCGGAATTGGAGCAGCCTATAAAGAAGGCCTGTGTCTTCCGGGAGATTGGCGGGCATATATGTATATGCAGGGCGAGACCATTCCAAAAGCATCAAACCGCGTTTATTTGTCTGACACAGAAAAAGATCCCTGGGGAATTCCACAACTGGTAATGGATGTAAATTATGATGATAATGACGAATTGATGGTTCAGGACTTTTTAAAGGAAAGTAAAGCCATGCTGCAAGTCATGGGGTGTTCAGATATTGAACAAAACGATTCAAAACAAGCTCCGGGCCTGGACATTCACGAAATGGGAGGGTGTAGAATGGGTGCAGATCCAAAAACTTCTATGCTCAATAAATATAATCAACTGCATCTGTGTAAGAATGTATTTGTCACCGATGGAGCGTGTATGACAAGCACCGGAAACCAAAGCCCTTCCTTGCTTTATATGGCATTTACAGCAAGAGCTGCGACCTACGCTGCCGAACAATTTAAAGCGAAAAGTATATGAAAAGTACGCAACAAAATCAGGTAGGCGTTGGGATCATAGGATCTCAATTTATCTCTAACATTCATGCTGAAGCACTGAAAACAGTTGCTGATGCAGTTGTCTTGGCCGTGATTTCGCCAAATGAGGAGCATGTAAAAACGTTTGCGGAACATCACAAGATCCCAAATTGGTTTACGGATATCGATGCCTTCCTGGCCATGGACGAAATAGATATGGTGATTCTGGGCGTTCCCAACCATTTGCATTGTGAATTAACCGTTAAAATAGCCCAGGCAAAAAAGCATGTAGTGGTAGAAAAACCCCTTTGTTTAAACCTGGAGGAAGCAGACATCATGATTGAAACCTGCAAAAAAAATCAGGTTAAATTAATGTATGCAGAAGAACTCTGTTTTGCTCCAAAATATGTTCGCCTAAAATCACTGTTAGATGAAGGAGCTTTAGGGTATCCGGTACTTTTTAAACAGTCTGAAAAACACGACGGACCTCATGCAGCTCATTTTTATGATGTTGAAAAATCCGGGGGTGGTGTTATGATGGATATGGGATGTCATGCCATTCAATTCTTTAGATGGTTAAATCCTGAGGCTTCCATTGTCTCGGTATATGCACATATGCAAACCGCTGTCCATAAGGATAAGACTATTGGAGATGACAACAGCGTACTCATTTTAGAGTTTAACAATGGGGTAACTGCAATAGCAGAAGAAAGCTGGATTAAAAAAGGAGGGATGGATGATAAAGCTGAAATACATGGTAGTGAAGGGGTTGCATACGCAGATGTCCTGCAGGGAAATTCTATCCTGACCTATAGTGAAAAAGGGATAGGTTATGCTGTGGAAAAAGCAGGAAACACCAAAGGCTGGAGTTTCACTATGTATGAAGAACTTTGGAACTATGGGTTTCCACAGGAGATGGCGCATTTTGTAAACTGCGTAAAAAATGATCTTACCCCCCTAGTTACCGGAGAAGATGGCAAGGCAGTATTAGAAGTCCTTTTTGCGGCCTATGCTTCCGCAGGAGAAGGGAAAAAAATCATGATGCCTTTTAAGACGAATGCCAAAAAACCTTATTTATTATGGAAAAAATAAATCGCAGAAATGCCATGGGGATATTAGCCCGGTGGTCTGCCGGAAGTTTTATCCCCTTTTCCTGGATTTTGAAAGGTTGTACATATGGTAGCTCCATATCATTATTTAACAAAGAATATCAAGCTCTCCTGGGTGCCATTGTTGAAATTATTTTGCCTGAAACAGACGAATCTCCGGGAGCCAAAGAGGCGAATGTTCAATATTTTATCGCTCTGATTGTAGAAGATTGTTATGAAGTTGAAAATAAGGACAGAATCTTAGTAGGGTTAAACCAACTGCTTAAAGATGGCTTTCTGGATTTTTCAGCACAGAAAAAATATGAGGTAATTGAGCAACTAGACATAGAAGCAAATTCCGCAACCCAAAAAATCCCTCATTATTTTAATGCCCTTAAGTCCCTAACACAGTGGGGATATTTTTCATCTAAAATAGGGATCACTCAAGGACTGCGATACAACCCTATCCCGGGCTACTACAAAGGCTGCGTTCCTTATAATGGTGAAATAGCCTGGTATTCATGACAACACATCAGTGTAAAGACTATCAGGAATTAAGCCAAGTTGCTGCTGAATGGTTAATCCAGAGGATCAGAAAAAACCCTTTAAGCAAGATTGGTGTTGCCACCGGAAATTCTCCATTGGAAATGTATAGAAATATCACAAAGACAGGAAACCTGAACACCAAATCTCTTTCTTTGTTTCAATTGGATGAATGGGTAGGGTTATCCGAATATCAACATAGTTGCATGAGTTACATTGAAAAAGAGGTGAGAATCCCCTGGGGAATATCCCCGGAAAGAGCCTATTATTTTTCTCCTGGTTCAACCCTTCCTGTCAATAAAATTCAGGCGGAGGAGGCAGCCAATTTTATGGAAAAAAAACTTGATAAGAAAGGCCCTCTGGATATCCTCATTTTAGGAATGGGAAAAAACGGCCATTTAGGTTTTATAGAGCCCAACGAAAATTGGCCTTCTGATGAATGCTATGTTTCAGAATTGGCTTCATCTACTCAGAATCACAATATGATTAGCTCAGAAAATACACCCCCTGAATTTGGAGTAACTTTAGGTATTAAATCAATCCTTGAAGCAAAAGAAATTTTATTTATTGTAACTGGAACTGAAAAAAAAGGCATCTATTCAGAATGGCTTAAAAAGGTGGTCACCCCAAAATTGCCTGCAAGTATTTTATGGAAACATCCCAGAGTTTCCCAGATAACTGATCTGTAACTCCTAAATAGCCTTGATTTTTTCTTAGCACAGCTGATCCTGATCATTTCCTGCATGAAGCCTGTTTCAGATATTTACTGATTAAAGGGAACCAACTTGGGAAACAGTCTCCCTACGGACCATAGAAATGTTACTGTTTTTTAAAAAAATCAGACATCGTCTTTTAACTGAAAGCCTACCTGCCATCCTGGAAAGTAAGTTCAGCAAATACTTGCTCTATGCCCTGGGGGAAATTGTCCTGGTAGTGGTTGGGATACTCATAGCTTTAAGTATAAACAATTGGAACGAAGATCGTAAAGAAGAAGTTCTGGAGCTGGAATATTTGGAGCGCATACTTACTGACCTTAAAGCAGATACCCGTTATTTTAATCGACAAATAGTTGAATGTAATGAAGTTATGGATTTGAGTTATCAAAACATTCACAAGGCTTACGAAGAACAAAAGAGTAAGGAAGACTATATTGCATTAGTCGGGTTATTTACCGATAGAACGGAAAATTTGGTGGTCCAGAATTCAACCTATTTAGAACTAAATAATGCAGGTAAATTAAGTATATTCAAAAATCAACAAGTAAAAGATAGCTTAATTGCACTACATAGAGATTATCAATATGCCGCTTCAAGAATTAAGGAATTTAATGATTACCATGGGAATTTATTAAGTTCATCATTGCGTGACTACCCCAGAAAGTATTCCAAAAAGCGCGCATTTATCTTCGACAAACCCTATATGTTCAATACCTAGGAATGGGAATATATCAACGACCCAACTTCAGAAGAATTTAGAGAACAAGAATGGATAGTGGCCATGTTTCATGTAAAACATGCTGAGGCCATAGAATTTCATAAGGACCTTCTGTCTAAAATTGAATTTCTTAACACGCTTATTGAGGAAGAATTGGACAATAGAAAATGACCATTTTATTTAAGCTGGAATATTCAATTCATCGATGAAATGCATAAAAAATACGACTAAACCACAACTTTTAGCGCTTTCACAACAATTCTGTCTCAAATCACCACAAGAAATCGTAACTTATTACTACTAAAAATATGAATTTAAAAACCGTTGCTATGGAATCAGATTCAAAAAAACATCCCGTATTAAACACCATTCTTTCTGTATTAAATATTAGCTTAGAGGTATTACTGGCGTTAATTGCCCTTGGGGTTATTATTGGCCTTTGGGGGATTTTAAGCTAAATAGTATTTCTTTAGATTGAAGCTTTAATCCACATTTTACCGGTAAGAAATTGTGATGTTCCCTAACAATTGTCATTCAATTGATTTAAGGAACTATTTGCCAGGCTAACTTTCGGGTCAATTTATTTTGTTACGTTTTCTCCCCCCACTGGAAAGGATAAGCTTTTCTGTAAAGCTTATCCAAAACGGGCTTATAATTAAGGTTAAAGAAATAAGGCTAATGGTAAATTTATAGCTATAACTTTCGATAATATTCAGGCTATAGGCAGTTGAAGCAATCAAAAAACTTAATTCCCCGATTTGAGCGAGCAGGGCTCCGCCCAAAAACGCCTCCTTCCATGGGCAGGAAAACAAGCGTAAAATAAGCGCATTAATCAAATGGTTCGTGATATATACACAAATTAAAACCGCTAGAATAGCCCATATATTTTCGATGATGAAGCCAAAGTCTAATTGGAGCCCAACACTTATAAAAAAAATAGCTACAAACAAGATCCTAAAGGAGTTAAGCGTATTATATATCCAATGAGTTGCTTTGGAGGCGTGCATGATCATACCTCCCACAAAGGCCCCTAAAGCTGGTGATAGTCCAAAAAAAGAAGCTCCCAAAGCACCTCCGAAGCAAAAAAGTATTGCTAAAAAAACCTGAAGTTCATGATCCTTTTCAATTGCTTTGGAAAAGGGAAGTTGTATCGTTTGCTTTTTATAAATGTAGATAAGAGAAATCATAATACCCAAGCCCCCTGCGATATTCAGAAAAATTGCATCCGTAGATTCTTCTTTCCCGCCAAGCATTGTTACTGCTATCAAAAGGGGGACAATTATGATGTCTTGCATCAATAAAATGCTCAATACGTTCTTTCCTATCCTGGTATTCGTCAGGTTTTTATCTGAAAGAAGTTTTATGATAACTGCCGAACTACTCAAAGCGATTACAAATCCGAGGATTACCGAACGTTCCATGCGCCATCCAAAAAAATAACCCACTGCCCATATTATGACAACACTTAAAGCAACCTGAATTGTTGTCCCTATGGCAGCAACCTTCCATTGTTTAATGAATTCCGGCAGACTTATTTCCATTCCAATGAAGAAAAGGAGAAGTATTATTCCCATTTCCCCCAGATGATCAATAGTAGATGCATCTTCTATAAATCCCAGTCCAGATTGGCCAAGCATTGCCCCTACCAATATATAACCAATTATATAAGGCTGTTTTATCTTTTTTAAAAATAACCCCACGGCAACGATCAATATGGCTATAACCGAGATAGACCCAATCAAAGGATCAAAACTTATTAACTTGGGCATTAGTGCGTTCATTGATTTTTTAATTTCCGGAATTAGGAAGTAATTGATTTCTTGCGTATTCCAAATGTATAATTTTTATTCCCAG
>NZ_JBATKE010000007.1:0-5575 GCF_049669105.1 Eudoraea sp. | reverse complement strand
GTGCTGGTCCCGGGTCAGGTGGTCAGTAAGGAAATTATTAATTTTCTTACCGTGCTCGATGTGAGCGAAATACACGGGTATCGATCCGATCTTGGCCTTAGGGTATTTAAAGAAAATGTATTGAACAGGCAGAAAATTACTACCTCGATGGGTGCTATGGCAAGAGGAATGAAGAAAAAACAATCAATTTAAAATTTGTAAATTAAAAATATGAGTGCTAAAAAAACAATCCCTGCAAAGAAAGTAACAACAACTTCGCAACTAAATGGAGTGCCGGATATAAGACGGTTCTTTTATAAAAACGAGATTCCGCTGTATTTTATCAGTGCAACAAATTTCAATATGCTTGGCGCCGATGAATGGATAAAGGGCTTTAAATTTATCTGCCACATCGAATGCTTTGATGGCGAGCATCCCAATGTTTTTTCACCTAAGGAAGAAATTCCCCATGACGATTTCACAGGTATAGAAGACATCAACAATTATTTGTTACAACATCCTGAAGTACAGGACTATTTGAAGACAAGAAAGAAAGGAAATACTACAGGGAAAGCCATGTTTCTCATGTTTGATGAAAAGACCGAGAAACTTGCAAAGAAATTAGGATTGCAAATTATGTTCCCTACAGCTAAAATGCGGACATTCATGGACAATAAAGTGAATACGAACCGTATTGCAGAAAAGGCCGGAGTGCCCTGTGTTCCCTATGTACTGTCTCCTGTAACGGATTATTCGCACCTAAACAAAGTGTCAAAGGCACTTGGAAACGACCTTGTAATACAAACGCCATTTGGTGATTCCGGGCATACTACTTTTTTTATATCCAATGAAGCAGAGTTTAAAAAATACGAGGAAGAGATTGTAAAAGAAAAGGAAGTCAAAATAATGAAGCGCATCAACTGTAAAGGCTCGGCTATCGAGGCATGCGTTACAAGACACGGCACCATCGTTGCACCTCTGATGACCGAACTGGTTGGGTTTAAAGAATTGACACCTTACAAAGGTGGCTGGTGTGGCAACGAAATTTATCCAAATGCCTTTACTCCGGAATTGCGAAAAAAGGCAACAAAATATACGCAACTTTTTGGCGATCAATTGCGCAAAGAAGGATATAAAGGATATTTTGAATTAGATTTTCTCATTGATCAGGATAATGGAGAAATTTATTTAGGGGAATTAAATCCCAGGGTGACCGGAGCAAGTTCTATTACTAACCATGCTGTTTTTGCATTGGCAGATGCACCCCTTTTTGTTTTCCATATTTTAGAATGGATGGACGTGGAATACAAGTTGAGTGTCAAGGCGATCAATGACCGATGGGCCAGACAGGAAAATATTGATGGATGGAGTCAACTTATCATCAAGCATACGGAAGATACTATTGAGTATGTATCTGAGGCACCCAAATCCGGGATTTATAAAATGTTCGACAATGGCCATATTCTTTTCGACAGGATGGATACACATAGGAGGGCAGTAGAATCTGAAGCGGAAGCATTTTTCTTAAACATATCCAAACAAGGAGATTATTTGTACGAAGGGGCTGATATGGGAATTTTGGTTTCCAGAGGACGTATGATGACCGATGATTTTAAGCTGAATAAAAGAGCAAAAGATTGGATAAAGGCCATCCGCGAAAAATACGTTTCACAAGTAGTTGAGGATAAGCGTCCAAAGATTGCGCTAAGTGGCAGTTTAACAAAGTAAAATTTGGCATGGCCAACTTTAAATACGATGTCCGGGTACTGGAATTGAAAGAAATCCATGAAATACCCGGAGCATGGACAAATGAAGATTTTTTGGATGTATTGCATCATCTCGAGTATGATGATGCTGATACTGTTCCTTTCGAAGAACTAAAGGAAATGGCTACTTTAGCATTGTCCGACCTAACGGTCGAAGATGCGGCAGTCAATATTTTAGAGTTACGGCTTAAAGAACAACTCAATATAGGTCAGAGGCAAAATCTTGCATCAGAGTTACAGGACGATCGTCTTTGGGAGGAATACTCCGACATCAAATTACACGAAGCATTATTCAATGTTGGATGCATGCTATACTGGACATTTCCAAAGCAGTTTCCAACCCCTGATATTGTACGGATTACTTTGAAGGTGATTGCATTGAACAAGGAATCAGTTTTAAATTTAGTAAAGCCAGGTTCCTCTTTTCTGACCCGTTTGCTAAATGACGGAATGGATGAACATAACATCATCTATCGGCTATTTGACGAGAATATAAAGTCGGACAAGTTTCCGGAGTCTGAACATATCATCTGGAAATTTGAGGAATCTGGCTTTACCCCTGAAGATAATTCCAACACTTTTACCATATATACTTCCTGGAACTGGGTAGATGAACTAAAGGGAGTACAGGGTTTTGAATCAACAGCATTTTCAGACGGACAACTCAAATAAAATGGAATTTAAAAGTATAAATCCGTACAATGACCAACCTGTTGGGCATTATACATCTCTTACAGAAAAAGAACTGGTAGCAAAACTTAATAAAAGCCAGGATGCCTTTGAGTCCTGGCGAAAAGTTCCCCTTTCCGAACGCAGTGCACTTATTAAAAAAGCCGGCCAGGTATTGAGGGAGAATGTCGAAGAATACGCCCAAATGATTACCTTGGAAATGGGAAAACCCATCATAGAATCCAGATCTGAAGTGAATAAATGTGCATGGGTATGCGATTACTATGCGGAGAATGCCGCAGAATTCCTGAAAAATGAAACAATAGCCACCGATGCAACACAAAGTTTTGTAAGGCATGATCCAATCGGAAGTGTCCTGGCAATTATGCCGTGGAACTTTCCATTTTGGCAGGTTTTTAGGTTTGCTGCACCAACTTTAACTGCGGGCAACACCGGTTTGTTGAAACACGCTCCCAATGTATTTGGATGTGCCAAACAAATAGAAGAAGTATTTATTAGAGCCGGTTTTCCCGGGGCTGTCTTTCAAAACCTGATTGTACACCACGACCATACAGAACAGATCATTGCGCACGTGGCTGTAAAAGCAGTAACACTGACAGGAAGCGAAAGAGCGGGTTCGGCAGTGGCAGAAATAGCCGGCAGGCATATTAAAAAAACAGTTTTGGAACTTGGCGGGAACAATGCCTTTATTGTTTGGGAAGATGCGGATATAGATAAGGCCGTAAAAACTGCCCTTACTGCCAGAATGCTTAATTGCGGACAGAGTTGTATTGCTGCCAAGCGCTTTATTTTATTGGAAGGAATTTATGACGAGTTTGTTTCAAAATTTACAAAAGCCGTAAAGGATTTGAAATCGGGGGATCCATTGGAAGATGCTACCCAAGTTGGGCCTATGGCTCGTAAAGATCTGGCAGATCAGCTTAATCGTCAGGTCACAGAATCGATGGAACAAGGTGCAAAGCTATTACTTGGAGGCGAACAGAACGGTTGTTACCATGAACCTACCATTTTAGGTAATGTAACGCCCGGAATGGCTGCTTTTGAAGAAGAAACATTTGGCCCTCTCGCGGCTATGATAAAAGCAAAAGATATAGATCAGGCCTTTGCCCTCTCGGAACAATCGAAATATGGGCTAGGGGTAACCGTTTGTACTACAGATATAGATAAGGCAGTAAAATTTGCAGATAGAATTAGCGATGGAGCCTATTTCATTAATGAACTAGTCAAATCAGACCCAAGGCTGCCATTTGGCGGCACCAAAAATTCCGGCTATGGACGTGAACTGGCAAAAGATGGGATGATGGAATTTATAAATCGCAAGACGGTTTATGTGAAAAATTAAATAAAATTCGATATTTGGTAATAAATAAGTACATGGAAACCTTAAATAAAATTCTGGAATTTGAAATCTTAAGTTTAAGCAATTATACAATAAGGGTTTCTGACCTGGTGACTATTCTGATTATCCTAATTATTACCAAACTAATACTATGGCTCATTAAGAAAGCATTGTTTCGCAAGTATAAATTTCGCAAAACTGATCCCGGCACTACCTATGCTTTATACCAAATCATAAAATATGTAATTTGGGTCATGGCCATTGGATTTTTGCTGGAAACTATCGGAGTTAAAGTTACTTTGTTATTAGCCGGTTCTGCGGCCTTATTGGTGGGAGTTGGCTTAGGATTACAGCAAACATTTAATGACGTAATATCAGGTATCATCTTACTTTCAGAGAGATCCATAAAAATAAATGATGTTTTGGAAATAGATGGCGACGTAGTAAAAATTGAAGGTATTGGTTTACGAACCTCTAAGGCCTTAAACAGGGATGACATATCTATTATCATTCCAAATTCATTAATTACTACGAGTAAGGTAATTAATTGGAGTCATCAATCAAAAAAAACACGTTTTAAGATTGATGTTGGGGTAGCTTATGGAAGTGATGTTGAAAAGGTTATCAAAATATTGGAAGAAAGCGCCTTTGAGCATCCAGAAGTCTCAAACAGGGAATTGGTTGAAGCCCGATTAATGAATTTCGGTAATTCATCCTTAGATTTTCAACTTTTGTTTTTTAGTAAAAATATTTTTAGAATAGGAAAAGCAAAAAGTGATATCAGGAGAATTATTAATAAAAAATTTGCCGAAAATAAAGTTACAATACCCTTCCCACAAATGGATTTACACCTTAAATCCAATACCGCCGGAAAAATTGAAAAGTGAACGCCATGGCGTTCCTTTTTTATTCCCCACCGCTTTTTCAAACTAGGTATGAATCGCTTTGGGGAATAAAAAAAGTGATTTGCATATGCAAATCACTTTTCTGCTTGGTCGGGATGACAGACCTAAAAATAAGGTCATAACACACTCTCTTACAACATTTTAACTTGCTAATTTTAAGCTGTACACCTCTTTGCGATTTTTAATACAAATAAGCACAAGGGATGTAATTCTTTATCCCATAAATTTAGGAAAATCTATTATTATATCAAAACTAATCAAATAGCTATGTCTGAAATCGCTTAGTTCCAAAATCGTTCGTTTTTGTTCGAAAATAAAATAGAAGAATACCCGATAAGTTTCCAGGCATTTTTTGAATATAAATTTGTTCAAAATAGTTTCCACATTCAACACTGGGGGCCATCTAATTTTTAGTAAAATAGATTGCTACTTTAGGGTACCCCATGATCAAACCAGCACTTAATTTTGCACTAACGGAATTCGGAAATTGTTAACGCGAAACATATTTTATTAACCTATGGCCCAGCATAACAAAAATGAATAAATTGCGGTCAATCAGTAAAATTCAACTTAGCACCAAATTGAATGCGTTGAGCAAAGCCATCTGTGCCATTTGCAATTCAGAACAGGTATTGTATTTAGATGACTTATTGCACTTTTAGAATATATGTAATGAATACGAATTTCAGATTCATAAGTATGCAATATTATTTCCTAAATAAAAATTCGTCCTCTCAACCCAAATACGGTTATAAAATTTCTTGTAGGATTTTGGGCTGGATTAATTATAAACTGAACATCTGGCGTTAAAATAAGGGTCTTCAACTTTTGCCAGTGATAAAATAATTCAATTGTTAATTGATCTTCAACACCTTCATAATATGTGGATTCAGAAG
>NZ_JBATKE010000006.1:0-10048 GCF_049669105.1 Eudoraea sp. | reverse complement strand
CTAAAATTCGAACATTAAGCCTTTGAAGGGCTATAACTAAAATCCACTATTATGAAAGGTAAATTAACTCTTTGCAGTCTTCTCTTACTATCCTTATTTGCCATGGCTCAAAATGGTGAAACTCTAGATACCATCTATGCAAATGACCAAAAGAATGTTGCCTTGTTCTTTCCAAATCCGATACGTCAGGGAATTACAGGGGCATCACATTTTGTATTCAACTACAATCGTGAGAAAGAACAATATTTTGGATTGTTACAAGCTAAGCCCGGAACGGAAAGCAACCTATTGACCATTACAAATGATGGCCAGGTCTATTCCTATATTTTAAAATATGCTGACCGATTGCCGAAGCTTAATTACTTTATTGCAAAAGAAGAAAGCATAGGTAATGAAAAGACCATCATTACACCCATTTCACAAAACCAATCGATCACAGAAAATATTGGACTGGATTCTAAAAGTTCCAACTACCAAAAACTATGTGCTCAGTTACTCAAAAATCAAAGAAATTACACCCAAATCAAGCAGAACAAAGGAATTAAAGTTAGCATGACTAAAAGTATTTATCATGATAAAGAAGTTTATGTGGTCTTTGAAATCAGTAACAATTCCAATATTGACTTTGACATCAACACCTTGTGGATGATCAAAACCAATGGAATAAAGAAAAGAAGAACATCATATCAGGAGTTTGTTCTCTCCCCTATTTTCCGATATAACGTGCCTAAAACTGTTCCCAAGGGATCAAAGATCCAATTCGTTTATGTCTATTCAAAATTCACTTTGGGAAAACATGATAACCTTATTCTAAAACTAGATGAGTTGAATGGGAGTCGGGATGTGGTATTTGAGATGAAAAATTAAACGTTTATTTGAACTTTCTTCGATTACCGTTTTCCAAAAGAGCTTTTCTAACTATTTCAGCTTTCTCTACACTTACATTTGTTAGGTTCACTGAATTGCTTGAAACAGAGTCCTTCAATAAAATGTTAACATCACTTTGAGTCAAGTAGTTATTATCTCTCAAATTTCCCAAAATGGATGAGTACCAATCCGAGCTACTATCTATATCCAACATTTTTTAATTATTGATAATCATGTGGTTACAGGTCTATTATACATAATGAAAGTTATAGTACAATTTAACTATCTGATTATCATATGTTTATCGGATGCAAATGAGTCACTTATTTGGACTTTATCCCTTTTTGAGAATTCATCTTCCGGCATTCCGACCGGTATAGGGACATGGTATTACATACAATTTAGGTCGTATCCGATTATTCTGAACCAGGTTATTGTAGCCTAATATTTCTATTCTCAGCCAAATCGTATTGATATTTGTTGTTTTTGGCTGACAATAGAATTTATTCACTTTTTTTGAATAGACTATCCATGGTAACTTGATTGTCCATCACTTCATCGCTATGACTGTTATTTTTCACACCAAACGTAGTTACAAATGTTACGAATACATTTTTTCTATCTTTCATTTCAGCGATGAACTCCCTTTTCTTGTTACGAATATTATCGGCATACGATTTACTAATTGTAAATTCACTTTCACTGAATTTCAATTCACAAATATTAATTGTCCTGTCGCTCCTATCAATAAGTAGGTCAATTTGAGCATTATCGTTTCTCCAGCTTGAACTATTTGCATCAATTCCGTTTATTCCCAAACCAATCAATATTTGTCTATCATGTTTTAAACAAAGATTTTCAAACGCAAAACCACTCCAAGAAGCATAGCTTCTTGAGCTATATAGAGTCTTCCAACTTCCACCCTTGTTTTTTTTCATGTATTTCAAATAGAACATCGAATATTCATCCGTTAATCTATACAATGTCTCTTTGGAGGTATTGCTGTAAGGCTCATACTCAGAAAGGAATCCGGACTCGCTTAATTCTTCTATGGTCTTGGTCAAAGTGCCTCCTGAACTGATTTTGCTTTTTAGGATCAACTCATCACGGGTTATTCCTTTTTGTGAAGTTGCAAGTGCCTCAACAATTTTTATATGATTATCGGAATCATCAAAAAGTGAAGCAAATATATGATTGAACTCATCCACCAAAAGTCCACTCTTGTCAAAGCACAACCTATCAATTGCAACTGGAACACTATCACCTGATTGGATTTTTTCCAAATAATGTGGAATACCTCCTACTGCCATGTATAATTGTAGATAAGAATATCTATCGAGATTAACCTTCTTGGACTTCAAAAATAATTCTGTTTCATAAAGGTTAAAAGGCAATAGCCTAATTGGTAGGGTGATTCTATGGTGCAACCCTTTAGGATCCTTCATTACTTTATTTACCATAAAAGATGCAGCGGAACCACAAATAACGACTACTAAATCGTTTCTCTTTGAGCAGTAACTATTCCAGAAATGACCAAACAGTTGAACGAATTTGGATTTATGGGTATACATCCATGGAAATTCATCAAGGAATAGTACTTTTTTTTCATCCCCGCCTTTGCAGACGAGGTTTATGCCCGACATTCCAATGAAAGCAAAAATTTATTTGAGAACCTAAAGGAAGTAGTTTATCAAAATTCGGAGAAAAAACTTAAGAAAATCTGGCATGAAATAATGGACTACGCTCCCAATCCAAAGCACAAATACAAGACTCTATCCGCTTTTGGCACCCTTGCCGATGAGGTGAACGATTTGGTCAACCAAGAGAATATCGATATCGTGGTCATGGGCACCAAAGGAAAAACGAATGACCCCAAGATTACATTTGGCAGCAATACCTTACAATTGCTTAAGTATGTACTATGTCCTATTCTGGCCATTCCAGAAAATTTCCTGTATCACCCGCCTAAAAAAATACTTTTCCCTACCGATTATTTGGTGCCCTATAAAAGAAGGGAACTGAAGTTATTGAGCGATATGTCGGGTTCGTTCAGATCTACTATTCATATTTTGTATATAAATCCTACAACGGCTCTTTCGTTACGGCAGCAGGACAATAGGCAATTTCTAATTGGTGGTCTACCAAAACCAAAACTTGTGTTTGACACAATTGTTGGAGAGGACAAAAGCGATGCCATTAACAAATTCATTTCAAAAAATGACATCGACCTTTTGGTAATGATAAATACGAGGCATTCTCATTTGGAAAAAGTGCTGTATCAACCTACATTGGATAAAATAACACTACACGTTAAGATTCCTTTTTTAGTAATGCAAAACAGATTTCGATAAAACATAGAAACATAAAAATATTAAAAATGAAAAAAATGAAAAAAATAATATTGCCAACAGATTTTTCGGAAAATGCATTTAATGCCATAAGCTATGCGCTAAACCTTTATAAAAAAGAGGAATGCGCGTTTTATTTGTTGAATACATTTACACCTTCTGCCTATCATGATAAAATGGAGGAGTTTAATCCAGGGCAAACCGATCACAAGGATGCAAACCAAGAATCTTCCTTGGCCCAAATGGCAGAACTGCAAAAACACATTTCGAAGAAATTCAAAAATCCCAAACACCTTTTCATACCCCATTGTGCATTTAATTCCTTGGTAGCTGAAATCAAAAAGATCATTGAAAAGGAAAACATCGACATTGTCATTATGGGAACTCAAGGGGCCACTGGGGCAGCCGACATCTTATTCGGCACCAATACCATACATGTAATTAAAAAGTCGGGGTGTCCTATACTAGCGGTTCCTTCTGACTTTAAATACAAGGTTCCCAAAAGGATTTTATTGCCTACGGACTATGAAATTGTGTACCAAAAGGAAAAATTAAGGGGAATGATGGAAATTGCCAAACAACATCGTTCACAAATCGATGTGTTATATGTTTCGGGAGGGCAAGAACTTAATACAGGTCAATTGTTACACAAAGCAAGTTTAGAAGATATCCTAAAAGGTATTCCCTGTCAATTTCATATTGACGCTGATAATAAAATACCGGATGCGATTATTGATTTTACCTTTAAGAATAATACCGATTTATTGGCAATGCTAAGGTTAAAACGTCATTTTTTAGAACGTCTTTTTTCTATATCGGTAATAAGGGAATTAGGGTTCAATCTTATATTTCCACTTTTGGTCATTCCACATGAGACAAAAAATTGAGTTTTTACGAATATTCCTATAACAACTGATTTTTCCAATAACGCATACAACGCACTATTTTATGCTATACATCCACTAGGAAAATCAATGCAAAGGTCACTTGTAAAACAGGTAAGTTTCAATTTGGAAATTCCTTTTTTTTAAATCCAAGTATGGACTGATAAATGTCATGGCATAGCTGCCCTTCGGATTCTATTTTTACCTGATAAACCTAAAATTACATCATGGACAAACGAATTTTGTTGCCAACCGATTTTTCCAAAAATGCCTTGAACGCAATTCGGTATGCATTGGACATGCACGAAAAGGAAAAATGTGAGTTTTATTTATTGAACGTCTATCAAGTGAAAGGCTACTCTACCAAAAGTATAATGGTACCAGAACCGGGGGATGTTGACTATGAAGCGGCCAAAAAGCTTTCTTTGGATGGATTGGAAAAACAAATGGAAATATTGAGCTTACGTGAAGAGAACCCCAAGCATAGGTTTTATAAGATTTCGCAATACAATTCGATTCTCTATGGGGTAAAGAATATTATTGCCAAAAAAGATATTGATCTGGTCGTTATGGGAACCAAGGGTGCAGGAGGCACAAGATCCACGATTTTTGGAACGAATACTGTCAATATCATGGAAAAGGTAACGGAGTGTCCGGTTTTGGGCATACCTGAAAATGTACGATTTGCGCCCCCTAAAGAAATTGTTTTCCCCACAGACTTTAAGGCAAGCTTTAAAAGAAGGGAAATTCAGGTTCTATTGGATATTGCCAAGAGCCATAAGTCGCCCATTCGCGTGCTGCATATCATGGAGAGTTCCAAGCTGAGCAAGATACAGGAAAACAATAAAGTGCTATTAGATCACATGTTAGACGTGGTTGATCACAGCTTTCATACAATGTCTGATGTCAAAGTACAAAAAGGCATTGACACCTTTATCCAAAGCAGGGAAAGTGGGATGGTTGCCTTTATGAACAAAAAACATATGTTCTTTGGCAGTATCCTTTCCAATCCGCTGGTTAAGGAGTTAGGTTACTACTCCGAAATTCCGATTTTGGTACTGAAAGACATGGAGTAGGACGTCAATTACCCACTAAAAAATAAAATTAATGTAAGAATTATTGGATCTCTTTAAAGAGCCTGTTGTAATCAAGCTAGCTAGACTACTGCTCTGGGTAGTAGTCATCATTGTCGCCATGGGCTTTCTCAGAAAGTTGGTAAAAAGAGCCAGCAACAAACTGTTGTTGTATATCAGGCGCAAAAGGCAATTGATGTAGCTGGATACTTTTTTACGATACTACCTCTTGTCTATACTTTAAATTGGATAGTCCAAAGGATTATACCATCTTTCTAGGTCTTTTTACTGCCGGTATCGCTTTTACCTTGCAGAAATTGATCCTGAGTATCGCCGGATCATTTTAAATTCTTATGTTCAGGGTTTACAAGCCTGGTGATCGTATAGAAATCAATGCCATTAAGGATGTCCTAGATATTAATAATGTGTTCACTACCCTTATGGAAATCGGGGAATGGGTTAGTATCGATAATTATTCTGGTAGAATTGTCAAAATCAGTAATGCCTTTGTTTTTTTAAGGCCCCATGGCAGAAAGTACAAGGGGAGGGCAGCTGTTGGAAGGTGCGAACGAACGTAAATTGTTCGGTCAGTATTATCCTATAAAGGCTAAAATAGTCCATTTGGAAAGTCTTTCTGCCCATGCAGATCAAGGTGAACTGTTAGATTGGATGAGGGAAATTAAAAAAGTTCCTGAAAAAGTATTTCTTATCATGGCGAGCCACCCGCCTTGGATGCATTTAGCGTCAAAACAAAAGACACCTTTGGCTGGAGCGTCAAAATCCCTAACCTTCATGGGGTGATCGAAGTAATTGTATAAAATACTTCATTCTGATAAATATCATATCCAAACTCTTTTGAGAATAGTATTTTGGTACCAAAGGGATGATATGATGGTAACAAATCAAACAGAATTGGAACATAATTCAATAGTACATGAAATGCACTGGGACTGCCAGCATTGGAAATCTACTTTGCAATTTATTGATGATGGCATTGTTTTCATTGAAGGATTACTGAAATCTTACAAATTTCTGCCCAATACCCCTGGCCTATTCGAAAAATTACAAGACTATCACAGGCGATTAAAAAATTTGAAAACAATCAAGTCAGAAGTCAGAAGTAGTCTTTCGAGATATGAAAACATTTCAGGAGGGTTAATGGAAGTATATGAATGTAAGTGTGATGAGCAGCTTTACCAGAAGCACGAGTTACTTAAAGCGCAAGTAGCAGATTGTGGCGAAAGATTTACAGCCCTGAGGTTAGAAATTTACAGTTATGCGGCAGGTATCCTAAAAAATCGAAAGCTAAAAGACTAAAGGTGCAACATCTGTTGGAAAAAACTACTCCCAAAAGTATAGACACTAAAACATAATAAAATGGATAGCAGAACAATTATTTACCCAACCGATTTTTCAGCCTGCGCAGAAAATGCAATGCAATATGTCATACCCATTGCAAAAGCCATGAAATGCAAGGTTCAAATAGTACACTCTATTGATGCTAGTAATATGCTGAAATCGGAAGAAAACCCGTTACGGGTTATTGAGGAAATTCAAATTCTGGACGTAAATGCGAAAACCCACTTGAAGAAGATAAAGATCAAAATGGAAGCCAATGGTATTGCGTGTATTACAGAGATGCTAAAATACCCAGGCATTTCATGGCTGCCTGAGTATATAAAGGAACATAGGCCCTACCTGGTGGTTATGGGAACAGTGGGCTCGGGAGACTTGGGAAATAAGGTTTTTGGCAGTAACGCTTATAGAGTTATTACAAAAACAGATTTTCCCTTAATGGTTGTTCCTAAGGATGCTACTTACAGGGGCTTCGAAAAAATGATTTTTGCAACGGACTTTGAAAAGAAAGACACTGAAAACATAAACTTTCTCATTAAAATCGCAAGACACTATAAGGCAGCGATAGATGTTGTTAATGTTACCGAAACCGTATTTGAAAGGGAAGAAGAAAAATTTTATGCCAACAATCTTAAAGATGAGTTATCCAAAACGGTTCGTTACGGTAAAATGGATTATAAGTTCTTATTTTGGGATAACGTTGAGGAGCGTTTAGAAATACTATTGAAAGAATCAAACGCCGACCTTTTGGCATTGGTCAATAGAAAAAAGAATTTTATCGATTGTCTTTTTCATAAAAGCATTGTAAAGAAGATGATGTATCGCACACATATTCCCTTACTCATTTTCTCCTAATCTATTATTGACCTAAGAGATGGCCCTAGACTGAATTATATTCAATGAAGGGTGTTGAAATGATAAATATCATTTCCATTCCTAGGAGTTATAGTATTTTTCAGGCAAGCTTCTAAACCATGGTCAATATGATAAATCAAAACAACACAGCGGAAGATATTTTAAGGGACTTTCATCGCGACACGAAACGTTGGAAGTCAATGCTTGAATACAAGGAGAATGAAATCTCATTTATCAATAGATTATTGAGTTCCAAAGCTTTTAAAGGCACAACGCCCAATCTTTTTGAACGCTTGGAAAAGTTCAAGGACGAAGGAAAAAACTATGATGATAAAACTAAAAACCTCAAAAAGGAAATAAGCGAGTATGCGAATGAGTTAAAGGGGTTTTTGGAATGTGATGACATTTCCTGCGATACCTTTTACTTCGAGAACCATGAAGTATTGAAGAATCGTTTTGAGGAATTCTATCTGGAGTTTAATGAGTATAAAACCAAGGTGTTCAATTACACTGGAGGTGTTTTATAAGAACGACAATTGTAAAGTGCATATCCGGAGGTTGGTATTTCCAAAGCTAATCAAAACAAGTTTTGTAGAACGTAAACTGGTTTATGAATATGCCATTAATTTGGGCTTTACGAGGGAAAAGGCCCATTAAGCAATAGAAAGAAGCATCCTTTATTATTTACTGGGGATACAGAATTTGAAGATTTACACTGGTAATTGTATACTATATTAAGCAAAAGGATTATGGACCACATCCCAACATTTGGAAGCAGACTTCGGAAAAATATTGTAACTGTTCCGGAAGTCATTAGTAGCTGCACAGGAATTAGGATTTTTGGCCAACTTTTAAAGTCTTTTTTATTTTCTACGGATGTCGCAATCATCAGAAACACGAATGCCAATGCCGTTATTGCGGTTTACCCGTTTACCCCACAGCCCATGATTTCACAATCTTTGATTCTTGCTGCGGATAAACCTATTTTTTGTGGTGTCGGAGGTGGTCTAACCACTGGAGATCGGTCCATTGAACTGGCATTACATGCAGAATTTCAAGGAGCTCTAGGGGTGGTATTGAACAAACCGACCCCTAATGAACTGATCTGTAGGTTAAAGGAAAAAATAGATATTCCGCTAATGATAACCATTGTCTCAGAGAAGGACGATATAAAAGGTAGGATTTCTGCAGGTATAGATATTTTCAATGTATCGGGCGCAGATAAAACTCCTGATATAGTGAAAAAAATTCGGGATATTGATAATACCATTGCCATTCTTGCAACTGGCGGTAAGACTAATGACACTATACTAAAATGCCTAGAGGCAGGAGCAAATGCGATATCTTATACTCCACCAAGTACGGCTGAACTTTTCAAGGATATCATGATTCGATATAGAAATGAATTATAAAGGGACTTAACTTTAAGAATCTTAACTACTTTCAGGTCGTATCAGAATGGTCACGGGGCTATTAAAATTACTTCACGGCCAAGACTTATTGTACAAAATTAGTACACCTATACCGCCTATTTATAACATTCTAAATTGGGGTTTGTTGTTATGAAACGTTCGTCCTATTGGACTAATGGAAGTCAATTAAGGTTAGGGGTATTTTTCTATCTGTTTCTTATTAATTTGAAAATTGTTTATTTCATTTTTGTTATCTGTTTAAATTTTTTTAATGTTGGTAAATCCTTTTTTTTATAAGTGTTGGTATTGCTATTCTGCTAACCCAGCCATTTGGCCTTGGTTCTTCTGGCATTCATCTCCGCGATATTAATAATAGACCTGCTGGTCCTTAATAGAAAAGGGGTTGTAATTAACAATAAGAAAGCAGCATTTGCAACCGGTTTATGGATACTGGTTGCAGGCCCATTCTCACTGACTATACATTGGTTGTTTAAAGCTGATTTGGTTGATAATCCTACCTATTTAACAGCTAATGATGCATTCATGAAATACATAGCTAGGTTTTTAATAGAACTATCTCTTAGCGTGGATAATTTATCTGTTATCGCCATGTTATTCGCTTCCTTTAAGATACCTATTAAAAATCAACACAGGGTATTATTCTATGGAATTCTTGGTGCTATTGTATTTAGGGATATATTGATATGGCCAGGTGTTATTTTAATAAATAAGATAAGCTGGATGACATATATTTTCGGAGCATTCTTGTTATTAAAAAACAGAAGGTCTAAGTACCTTAAGACGCCATATTTCAATTCATAAGTTATTCCATATGATAAATAATTTTGCCAGGACATTGATTGGGAATAAGATGAGTGGGGTATTGAATAAATGGAAAACAATTATGAGATCATGAGATTATCCTGGAGTTTTGGAACAGTGGAGCAAAACAACCCCAAAAGTTTTTGAGACAGGATGACAAGAATATCAAAAATCAATTAAATTTTTTTAGAATAAATTTATGCCAAACCAGTAAAACCTAAAAATGCCAGTGATAAAAGCCCGGCCACCAATAAATTAATTGGGACACCTTTCATTCCTTTAGGTATGTCTGCTAATTCTAATTGTTCTCTTATACTTGCGAAAACAATTAAAGCCAATGCAAAACCAATAGAGTTGGCTATTGCAAAAAACACAGCTTTTAGTAAGCTGCCATTTTCTAACCCTAATGCTAATATAGCTACACCTAAAAC
>NZ_JBATKE010000005.1:0-18342 GCF_049669105.1 Eudoraea sp. | reverse complement strand
TTGTGCTCCACTATTACATTCTGAGAATTAAAGATATTAAAACATTACTACTTCAAGGGGTGCTGTTCAACTTTTTAATCTAATCCTACAATTTTCAGCTGTAAAACTATAATTGTCACACTTTATAAAAACAATTTTTAAACATTGAAGTACAATTTTGGGAAATCTTGATCCATAAATTTTATAAAAGAATTTTCCTAGTATATTTAAGCTTAAAAATTAAACCAAATTATGAAGGTAATTCTTGCTGCGGTACTGCTATTTTCCTGTTCTATAATTCTTGCTCAAAAGAAGATTTTAGATCATGCAGATTTTGAAATCTGGAATTCTATAAAAAACAAGTCTATTTCCCCGGATGGTAATTTTATCATGTATTCCCTTGAAAGGGGAGAAACGGATCAGTATTTGAAAATAAAGGATAATAAGGCAAATATTGTCTTTGAATATGACCGGGGTTCAAAAGGTCGGTTTACCTATGATTCTAACTATGCTGTTTTTACCATTACTGCCTGGAGAGATAGCGTGCTGGCCATGAAAAGCCGTAAAATCAAAAAGGAAGATTTGCCAAAAGACAGTCTGGGGATATTAGATTTAAAAAATAATTCGCTAGCTAAAATTGCCCAAGTAAAGTCGTATAAATTACCTGAAAAATGGACTGGTTATCTAGCTTATCAACTTGAGGAAATAAAGAAAGAAAAGGACACAACCGAAGAAAAGAACAAGGATGTTAAGGATAAAAAGAAAAAGGTTGGAAAAAAGAATGGCTATCACCTGCTGGTTCAGGATATACAAACGGGGCAAAAGGATACCTTTAAGTTTGTTACAGATTATGTCTTTGCCAAAGAAGGTAAGCAATTAGCCTTCGCCTCTTCAGGAGAAGACAAAAATGATAATTCCGGGGTTTATATACTGGATTTGGAAAAAGCCAGCCTGAAACAAGTTCATACCGCTAAAAAAGGAAAGTATTATCAGTTAAATTTTAGTGAATCTGGAAATAATCTGGGTTTTATTGTTGACAAGGATACTACAAAAGTTCAGGTAAGACCAACTGAACTATATCTATGGACCAAAGGGCAGGATAAGGCTCAAAAAGTAGCTGACGCTTCTATGACTCCCAACGCCTACCATCCATCTTCCAGCGCAGAGCTATTATTTTCAGAAGATGAGTCGAAATTGTTTTTTGGCTTATTAAAACCCCCAATTATCAAGGATACACTGCTTACAGAAGACGAAATTGTTAATGTTGAAGTATGGACATATAATGAGCCCAGGCTATATACTGTACAGGAATTACAGCTTAAAAGTGATACCATCCAGTCATTCAAATCCGCAGTACACCTTAAAGAAGATCTCAGGATTGTACAACTGGGTTCGGAATCATTTCCGGAAGTCGAGTTGGGAGATGAAGGAAATGCAAATTTTGCTTTGATAAACAGATCAGAGCCCTATGACCTTGAACGGCAATGGACCGGAAGAAGGGCAAGCGATTATGCTATTATAAATACCAATACAGGTACGTTCAAAGAAGTACTTACCAAAGTTGCGGGAAAGGTAAACTTAAGTCCGGGAGGTAAATTTGTATATGGTTATAATTCTATGTCGGAAACCTGGTTTGTTTATAATATTGAACGAGATACTCTTTTGAATTTAACCAAGGATAAAGTTTTTTATGATGAATTACATGATTCCCCCAGCCCCCCGGAACCATATGGAGCTGCCGGTTGGACTGAAAATGACAACGCTTTACTTCTGTATGACCGATATGATATCTGGAAATTTGACCCTAACACCGGTTTATCGGAGCGTTTAACAAATGGCAGGGAATCTAAAACCAGATTTCGCTATGTATCTCTGGACAAAGAGGTGAGGTTTATAGACACCAATAAAAAATGGTTATTTACTACTTTTAAGGAAACTGATAAGAGTGGAGGCTACGCAGAGTTTAATCCGGCGAATAATAGGTTAAAAACATTACTAAAAGGGCCGTTTCGTTTTACAACTCCGATAAAGGCGGAATTGGATGATGCACTTATCTACACCAGAGAATCATTCAAAGAGTTTCCGGATATTCGTTATTCTGATCTCAGCTTTAAAAATGTAAAGATAGTATCCGATGCAAATCCCCGGCAAAATGAATATAATTGGGGTACGATTGAATTGGTTAACTGGACCTCTTTGGATGGTGAAGCTTTGACAGGAATGTTGGTTAAGCCAGAAAATTTTGACCCTTCAAAAAAATATCCAATGATCGTTAATTTTTATGAAAAAAGTGCCGACAGGTTAAATTATCACAGAGCTCCAATCCCTGGGCGTTCTACAATTAATTATAGCTTTTATGCCAGTCGGGGCTATCTGATTTTTAACCCCGATGTACACTATCGCATTGGGTATCCCGGAGAAAGCGCATATAACTGCGTAATTCCCGGAATTACATCCTTAATAGAAAAAGGTTTTGTTGATAAGGATAATATTGGTGTACAGGGTCATAGTTGGGGAGGATATCAAATAGCTTATCTGGTGACCAAAACAGATATTTTTAAAGCAGCTGAGGCAGGAGCTCCTGTTCCGAATATGATAAGTGCTTATGGGGGAATCCGATGGTGGACCGGCTTAAGCAGACAATTTCAATATGAACATACACAGAGTAGAATAGGAGGAACTCCTTGGGAATACCCCATCCGATATATGGAGAACTCGCCCATCTTTAATATTGATAAGATTAATACCCCTCTTTTAATTATGCACAATGACGCGGATGGTCATGTACCATGGTATCAGGGCATAGAATTCTTTTTAAGTTTAAGGCGATTGGGTAAACCTTCATGGTTTCTCAATTATAATGGAGAACCACACTGGCCCCTAAAATTGCAAAATCGTAAGGATTTTAATATTCGAATGGCTCAGTTTTTCGATCATTATTTAAAAGGCGCTCCAATACCGGTATGGATGGATCGTGGCGTTCCTGCTATGGAGAAAGGTGTTAATCAGGGATATGAGTTAATGGAAAGTTCTGATGGAAATTAGAAAAGTTAATAGGAGTATTTAAGCAAGTATACTTTCATGTCCGGAATCTTTAACAAAAAGACAGGAACTGTCAGTACTAATAGTCATTTCCTGTACAAATTCGAATCTTAAATTTTCTTCCATACCAAAAATATTAAGATCGGCCGAAGGTGCATTTGCCACCGTATCCTTAAAATTTCCTACCCGAACTTCGGTAAGTGTTTCTGGTAAGCGGGCCAGGTTAATTAACAATTTCAGGAATTTATGGGCATTCTCTCTTTCTTTTTCATCTTTAATAACAATAATCAACCGAATAGTGGCATCCCAATTTTTTTTAAGTTTATATGCAATTAGGATCGACAAATCTAAATTACCAATATCCCATCCAATATCCCAGTTGTCAGTACGGTCACTTACCCAAACGTTAATCATATTTCTTCTCCCTAATAATGCCGTTGGGTGGGAAGAGTATAGTAAAACACCAATTTCTAAGCGGATGGATTCTTTTATGACAGGCCGGATCTCGCTCTCGTAATTGTCATGTTGCTGTAAATTCAAAAAAACAATATTAGGTCTAAAAAAAGCTCCTTTTAAAGCCTGATTACCATAATTAACCCCTTTTGCAAAATCATCTGTATTAATTACCGTCCAGGAAGAGAAAACATCTTTAAGTCTAAATGCTTCCGAAAGAGAAGCAAGTTCCTCAGCTAATTTTGTGTTCGCTTTATTAGATTCTATCCCCAGGAGTTTAATCGATCCTTTAGGCTTGGCAATATTCCTTAAAAACTGAAAATTACCTTTAGCACCAACAACATCTCTAACCGGGACCATCAAATTTGGTTTCCATGCCCTTTGCTGCATAGTTTTCATGCCCCATGTATGCTTGGCCGCCCATTCTGCAAAAGAAACAAAAAGGCCTGATCTGACGTCTTCAAAAGGGGTTTCGATATGTTGGCGTGATAAAAACCAATAAACCACAAAAACAATACTTATTGAAATAAGACTTATTGTTGGGTTAATAATAAACATTGCCAATACTGAAGAAGTCAATCCTATCCATGGCACCCATTTATTAATTTTAAACAGCGGCCGGTAACTTATTAACCCTAAATTTTGTTCAATAATTACCACAACATTGATCATGGCATAAGTAATTAGAAAAAATAGCGTTACGAGAGGTGCTACTGCATTAAGGTCGCGAAGTAACATGGTCATAAAAATCATGACCCCAGTTACTATCATTGCGTTTCTGGGTTGACCGTTAACACTTTGTCCTGCAAGAAATTTACCATAAGGTAATACCCGATGTTCTCCCATTGCAAAGAGGATACGCGAGGAGCCAACAAGAGAGGCCAGGGCAGAAGAGAAGGTGGCACCAAGGACACCTGCAATTATTAAGGGTCCAAAATAAGCCTTATCAACTATAATATTATAATTGGAAATCAGTTCCTGTTCCGTAGCAGATCGAGCTAACCAAAATGCTAAGGCCATATAAATTACAAAGCTAATCCCAATAGCCCATAAAGTGCCCAAAGGGATACTCTTATTAGGATTCTTTAACTCACCAGACATATTGGCTCCGGCCATTATACCCGTTGAAGCCGGAAAGAATACAGCAAATACAATCCAGAAGGCACTCCCACTAAAATCATTTTCTGGTGAACCTTTAAAATTACCCCATCTTATAGCATCTTCCGTTGGAATAGTCATAGAACCATAATATGCCGCAATAACTATAGATATCAGGGAAAGAATAATAATACCCATAATTAAGAACTGGGTTTTGATAGCCAGATCAGCACTGATGTAAGCTATGGTTAATAAAATTCCAAACACAATGATATCAATCAAAAAAGGGATATGATGAGGAAAAATACTAAGCCAGCCTTCTCTAAAACCAAAGATATACATGGTAACAGCCAGACCCTGGGAAACATAACGTGGAATACCCAGGCTTCCACCAACTTCCAGCCCCAATGCCTGTGAAATTATAGCGTAAGCACCACCCGCACCTATTCGAATATTCGTTGTAATTGCTGACATAGAGAGTGCCGTTGTCAAAGTAATTAGAAAAGAAATAATAATTATTAACCAGGCGCCCAAAAGGCCGGCATTACCCACTACCCAACCCATTCTCAGGTACATAATTACGCCAAGAATAGTTAAAAGTGTGGGGGTGAATACACCTGCAAATGTTCCAAATTTCTTACTGTTGGTTGGCTGTGTTTCCATAGTACAATAAGTTATGCTTAATTTGTGCAGAAGATAACAATTATGTGCCAATTATAGATCAATTTTGCCATAAGGAATAACAGACTAAAATATAAAAAACCTGGATCGATTTTTACTTTCGATCAGTAAACTGCCATATTGGGACATAAAATGGGTATGTTCGTCCGTTTTGGGTTGGTGCTCTTAAATGGATTATTTTAATTCGCAGCCATTAACCATTTAACAGATAAATATGAAAAATGTATTTTTTACTGCCCTAATGCTTTTTGCTGCAATGGGTTATTCTCAAAAGAACAACGGTAAAGTATTTAATGAACATCCGGCAATTGATGTAGTCAATAACATGCTTGAAGCCTTCTTTGCCGGAGATACCAGTAAGGTGGCATCATACCTCGCTGAAGATTTTAAAGCCTATAATGGCACGGGCATTAATAAAGATAACAAAGGAAACTCTAAAGAACAGTTTATAGGTCAGTCTAATTATTGGAAAGAAAACCTGTCCTATGTTTCATTTAAACCTACAAATGGTGCTTATCCCGACGCTATTGAATATAAAGATGGTCAATTGTGGGTACAGACCTGGAACCATTTAAAGGCTATGCATAATACTACGGGCGTAAAAATTGATATGCCAACTCATAGGATGTTTAAGTTGAATGATGATAATAAAATAGAAACCATGATCAATTATTATAACGAGCGTGTTTTCTGGGAAATCGGTCAAAGTTTTGAAGACAGAAAAAACGGCACTATATACAACCATCATGACAATATCAATACAGTTCGCAAGATGATGAACGCTTTTGAAAATATGGACCTTGAGACTGCCTATAGCTTCTTTAAGGCAGATGCCCGCTTTAATTCTTTAGAGTTGCCAGATGGCGAGACATTGAGCCTTGAGGAAGTAAAAGCGAGAAATAGCAAGATCATGGAAGATTTTGAAATTACAAGCATAGACGTTGTAGGTTATCCGGACTACCTTGAATACGATCTGAGTGACGCAAGAGCCGTGCAATCCTGGTGGAAATTCAGAATGATAAGAAAAGCTGACGGAAAAAAAATAATTCTTCCTGCCTTATATATTCACGACTTTGATGAAGATGGAAAAATAGTCAGGTCTAGTTCCTATATAAGTACCAGGGTTCTCGAGGCAAAGTAAATCAACCAGTCCAAAAAAAACCCTTAAAAGAGCGCTATTTGCGCTCTTTTTGGTTTTCTGAACCTCCCTGATAAAATACCCATAAATTTATATGTGATTATCAAGTTTAAAATACTTATAATCAGCATTATAGATATATTATAGAGGGTAATTAAAGTAACTTTAAATAAGCTCGATCCGTCATGTATTACATCGAAAAAATGACCAAAAACGTAATTCTTACTTTTAAAATCAGGAAATTAGCACTTTCAAATGATATGGATTAATAGAAAATAATTATATCATAATTCTGCGAACACTAAATGATATCCCCCATGAAAATTAAACTTTTACCCTCTTTTATCATTCTGGCATCACTATTTTTTTCAGGATGTTCTGAAGACTTGAACACCGTGTCAACCATGGGAAGACTTACAGTTCATTTAACAGATGCACCATTTCCCTATGCTCTGATCTCTGAGGCCAATGTTACTATTTTTAAAGTAGATGCACGTTATAAAGGGGATTCAATGGAAGGTGACGAGAATAATGATGATAATGGCAATTCTTTTATCGTTTTAATGGAAGAAGAAAGGGATTTTAATCTGTTAACCCTAACAAATGGAATTACCGAGACATTAGTAGATATTAATGTTCCTACAGGTTCTTATGATCTTATCCGAATTTATGTCAAAGGGATTAATGTTGTTCTTAAAGACGGTAGTACCTTCGACTTAAAGGTCCCCAGCGGAGAACAAACTGGTATAAAGGTGTTTGTAAAACCTTCTATTAATGTAAGTGGGGAGATTAGTTCAGACCTGCTGTTAGACTTTGATGTAGGCAGATCTTTTATACCTAAAGGGAATATCAAAAACATTTCTGGTATTACCGGGTTTAATTTTAAGCCTGTTATCAAGGCAAGCAATATGTCTTTTGCAGGTACGCTATCAGGATTGGTTTCAACAAAGATGGAGGATAGCGAGATAATTGTGCTGGAGAATGCTATGGTATCTGTCTATGAGGCAGGAACCTTAGAAGAAGAACCTATTATGACGGCCGCTACAGATAAAGACGGTAAATATACCATAATGGGTCTTAATGCAGGTTCATATGATGTAGTGGTAGAACTGGACGGTTATGAAACACAAACTGTAGAAGAAATAACTATTGTGTCGGGGAATAAAATAATTCAAGACTTTGATTTGGTTCCTGTGCCATAAGGAACAGTGGTTAAGTCCGAAAGGCGGAATAGTGATATTCCGCCTTTTTTATTGATTAAATTCAGCTAAGCCTTACCAAAAATTGTAAATTCCATATTTTATATTTGGTAAAAAATCATTGTTACAATATATACTGCAATTGATGTATTATATTCTACAACTGCAATTGATGTATTATATTCTACATTGGAGTCAACTGACCCTTATCATAGGAGTTTCTTCCATAGTAATTTATCTTTCATAGAACTTTATTTTGATGTGTTCTTCCGAAGGAGCTTCTGCCCTCAAAATTTAGTTAATCGGATCCTAAATCGGCTTGATAGAGATAGAAAGCCGAATGTTCAAATTCCAAACACTAATACGATTTATTATGAAATTTAAAATATTGTATTTATTAGGGATGGTAATTTTATTACTATCCTGTGAAAAAGAACTAATTCAGACAGATCCTATTGATCAACAGACCGAGCTTATTAACCAAAAACTAATTACAGCTCTTTTTAACGAAAGTGATCATTGGAACTCTTCGGCCTACAACACTGCCAAAAAAAAGCATGTGGTAACCAAAAAATTTAAAGTAAGAGCTTCAGGAACAATGGCCATGATTCCTGATTCTCCCGAATGTGATGGCTATATACAGGTTAATATTGAGGGGGAGGGAAATGCCTCTCATCTGGGACTTTTTACTGTTGCTCTTAGTTATTGTAGTGATGGTGTAGATCCTGTAGGCCCTATATATGCAGTTCAGACAGCTGCTAATGGGGATCAATTATTTTCGGTAGTTGTAGGTGCCGACCCCTCTGTTGGATCCCTTGATTTTTTATACTACGCCGGAACCGGAAGGTTTATTGGTGCTTCTGGATTCATAAGCTTATTTTTTACTTTTGATTATCAAAATCAGACCTTTAGTAACTATGGAGAGGGTACGCTAACCTATTAGGTTAATAAATTATCATATACCATGTAAAGATCATCGTGCTGTTAACAAAGTAGTCTAATACACGGTGATCTGCTTTTTATAGGATAAATCCTTATCCAAAAATTGGATCAAAACAGCTTTCTATTAATACATCAATTAGATGTTAATTTGTATAAATTTGAGAACCAGAACCAATGCACTAGTACACTGGCTGTATTTTTAAATTTTAATATGATAGCTACCATTTACAAAGAATTTCAAGGGCCAATTTCAATTACAAGGGTCAATGATCCAAATCCAACAGAGTTTGGTGTAGTTATTAAGGTAGAAGCCAGTGGCTTATGCCTTAGCGACTGGCATGGCTGGATGGGGCATGACCCCGATATTGTATTGCCACACGTTCCCGGGCATGAACTGGCCGGAACCATTATGAGTGTAGGGAAAAAGGTTAAAAACTGGAGAGCAGGTCAAAGGGTCACCGTCCCTTTTGTAGGAGGATGTGGATCCTGTACCTATTGCCTCGAAGGTAATCAACAAGTATGTGACTTTCAGTTTCAACCGGGGTTTACAGCCTGGGGTTCTTTTGCTGAATATGTCGCCATTGATTATGCTGATATAAATTTGGTAGAATTACCAGCTGATATGAGCTTCCTTGAAGCTGCAGGATTGGGTTGTAGATTTATTACGGCATACCGGGGTGTTAGAGAGCAGGGAAAATTGACTTCAGATCAAACCATTTCAGTACATGGATGTGGTGGAGTAGGGCTTTCAGCCATTCAAATTGCGAAGGGTATTGGAGCCAAAGTCATAGCCATAGATATTAACGAGCAAAAATGCAAACTTGCAAAAGATATGGGTGCCGACTTTACTATTAACGCAACTACAACCGATGTTGTGCAAGCCGTAAAAGAACTTAGCGGTGGCGGTGTACACGTCTCCATAGATGCATTAGGGCATAGTATTACCTGCCTAAATTCTATAATGGGACTTAGAAAACGAGGTAAACATATTCAGATTGGATTAATGACAGAATCACATGCTACACCTTCAATACCTATGTCGCTAGTTGTAGCCAACGAATTGGAATTACTGGGAAGTCACGGAATGCAAGCCCATAAATATGGGGAAATGTTTAATTTTATAGACAAGGCAGGAATTAATTTAGGGAATATGATAACAGAAACCATTTCCCTGGAAGAAGTACCTGTTCACTTACCAAAGATGCATGAAAATAGTTCATCAGGAATTACAGTAGTCAATTCTTTTTAAGATAATTAATTAGGTGTTTTTTTTAATCCATAACTGCACATATGAATAGATTTTGGACATTTTTATTATTCATAATTCTAATAATGGGCTGTTGCCAAAAAGATTCTTTTAGCCTTTTTAATGGAAAAGATTTGAATGGATGGCATGTTGATGTTCCCGAAATGGATAGTATTCCACAGTCTATAAATCCCTTTATCATTAGGGATGGGATGCTGGTTAGCCTTGGTACTCCTCAGGGTCATCTGATCACAGATTCTGTATTTCAGAACTATAGGTTGGAAATTGAATACCGTTTCCCAGGAATTCCGGGTAATTGCGGCGTATTGGTGCATGCATCCAAACCAAGGGCATTGTATAAAATGTTTCCGAAATCTATAGAAGTGCAAATGATGCATGAAAATGCCGGTGACTTTTGGTGTATTGCTGAAGACATTAAAACCGACAATATGATAGACCGCAGAGGGCCAGAAGAGAATTGGGGTATTACAGAAGGTAAGGAGAGGAGAATTAAAAACCTTACCGATGGTTCTGAAAAACCTTTGGGAGAATGGAATTCAATGATTGTAGAGTGTTTAAAAAATGAGGTGAAAGTCTGGGTAAATGGAGATTTGGTTAATTATGGTTATGAAACCACGGCTAGCAGTGGTCAAATTGCCCTACAGGCAGAAGGTTCGGAAGTAGAATTCCGGAAGTTGGAACTAATACCAATTACCCGCCTGAGCATATCTGAAGAGTAGTATTTTATTATTTAATAATCCCTACTCCATAATGCAACCACTTTTAAAAGGCAGCCCCGGATTAATAGGCTTATACCTTTGTAAAGTGCATAAAAATGGATGCTCTAAATATATATTCTATCTTTGTAAAATCTGGTTTATTGCCACTTTAAAAGCTAATTGCCAAAACATATGAAATCATTTACAATTCAGGAAATTAATGCGATTCTCGAAGGAGAACTCGTTGGAAATACAGACCAAAAGATATTGGGCCTGGAAGAAATTGATAAAGCGGGTAATTCACAAATTACCTTCATTGGGAGCAGAAAATATGCTCAAAAATGGGATAACTCCAACGCGGCCGCGGCAATTATCAATGAAGGACTCAAGGCTGAGCCCGGAGAAAACAGAGCCCTGATAAGAGTCAAAAACGCCGATTTGGCTATGGCCAAATTGTTGGAAGTTTTTATTAAAGAACCGCCGCATTTTGATGTAGACATACATCCAACAGCAGTAATTCATGAAACGGCAACAATAGGTGAAGGAACTAAAATAGGAGCAGGATCTTATATTGGAAAGGATGTTGTTTTGGGAGCAGCGGTTATTGTATATCCTAATGTTACTATTCTGGATGAAACTAAAATTGGAGCCTATACAGTTATTTGGTCAGGTACGGTTATTCGGGAGCGAACTGAGATAGGGGCTTACTGTATTTTTCAAAATAACGTTAGTATTGGTGGTGATGGCTTTGGATATCGTCCGAGAGAAGATGGACGAGGCTTATTGAAAATTCCGCATATAGGTAATGTGGTTATTGGTAATGATGTGGAAATTGGAGCAAATTCATCGGTTGACAGAGCAAAATTCAGTTCTACTATAATTGGCGACGGCTGTAAGATTGACAACCAGGTCCAGATTGCGCATAATTGTGTTTTAGGACGTTCTTGTATCATGGCCGGGGCTAGTGGCTTGGCCGGATCTGTGACCCTGGGCGACGGAGTAGTTATTGGCGGTAGTGCGTCTATAAAAGATCATACCACCATTCATTCCGGTGCCACTGTAGGCGCTGGTTCAGGGGTTTTGGCTGACGTACCGGCCGGGAAAACTGTATTGGGGTATCCTGCTGCGGATGCCCGCGAGAAACTGAAGGAATGGGTAGCTTGCCGTAACTTGATTAAGTAAAAAACTTAGGTAATTTTTGGTAGATATTGAAAACCTGAATAAATTATTTCCGCTAGAATACGTTATACCTTGTTTTTTAATACAATCAATAATAACTTTATTTACAAGGTATTAACTTATTTAAATTCAGACCAGTACACCGCGATCTTTTTTCTTAGAAAAGCTACACTTCGTTCTAACTGATCCATTCCGTCTACGCCGTCTTCTATACTGATCCACCCATCAAAATTTGCTCTTTTCAACTCTGTGAAAATAGCGTCATAGTCATTTAACCCTTTGCCAATTTCTCCATGACGAAGTCTTTTTGCATAACCCAAAACACCGTCTTCCTCTTTTCGAAGATCATCTAAGGTTCCCTCAAGAAGATAACGATCACTGGCATGCATGGTCACCACTCTGGAAGAGACTCTTTTCAATAATTCCAGAGGATCTTCCCCTGCCAGAAAGGCATTACTGGGATCATAATTAACTCCAAAATTCGGGTGGTCTATAAAAGACACCAGTTTACAAAAAACTTCCATTTTCTGAGCAAATTCCGGGTAAGCCCAAAAATCGTCTTTATAGTGGTTTTCTAAAATTAAGGTAATGCCTAAATCGCTTGCGTAAGGTAGGCAAGCTTTTATACAGGAAGCAGCCAGCTCAATACCTTCTTCTATTGAAAGTTCGGGACGTCTTTGGCCTGAAAGGACCCGGCAATAAGAGCCTCCCAAGGCATCGGTCATTGTAATCCAGTGTTTTTGCTTTTTGATTTCATTTTGTCTGAAAGCATTATCGGGATGCGTAAAATCCGGCGAACAACAAAGCATTGGAATCTCTTTTCCCTGTTCTTCCACTTTTTTTCTGAATAATTCCCAATTAGCATTATCTGCCATTTCCAGGAAACCCGCATACCATTCCAAACCATCAACTTCCAATGAAGTAGCTAAATCAATCCATTCCGCCACTTTCATAGTTCCGGTTTTACAAAGATCTTGCATATACGCTTTTGGGAAAACAGCTAACTTTGGCACTTCTTATCTGGTGATTATTTGATTATATTTTACGGAATCCCTTCCAATTTTTCGGTAAATTTCGGCCAATCATAGGAAATTGTTCCAACTCTAGTACCTGACCGCTTACAGGGCCACATTCATCTGACAGGAGGTAAACAGCTCCGGATGCAATTTCCTGAGGCTCAAAAATACGATGTGCAGGAGCAAACAGGTCTGGCAACTCCTTGAACCAATCATCATTCATCCCTTGTTGGTTCTGGTTTATTTTTTCGTTTTCCGTTAATACCCAACCTGGATTAATTTGATTGACACGAACCCCGTGATCCCGGAATAAGCTATCTCCAAGGTTTCTGCTTAAAGTCATCAAAGCGCCTTTAGATATGCTATAGGCCAATAAATTAGGTTCTCCGCTCCAGGCATTAATAGAGCCAATATTTAGTACACATCCTTTTGTTTTTTTAAGATGAGGCAGGGAAGCTTGAATTATTGCAAAAGGAGCCAGGGTATTTATTGCCAGCATCTTTCTCATAAAAGAAAGATCTGTAGTATTAATATTTGAAGAAACAATCATTGCGGCATTATTGACCACGGCATCAAGTTTGCCAAATTTCTTTACAGCTTCATTTATCAAAATTTCAGGAGCCTCCTCTTTGGTTATATCCATTGTAATTGCAGCGGAACTATTACTTCCTAATTCCTCTACCAATCTCTGGCCCTTTTCATTGCGCAATCCATTTAAAAGGACTTGCGCGCCTTCTTTTACACATGCCCTTGCAATGGCCTGCCCTATGCCGGTATAACCTCCGGTAATTAGAATAACTTTGTTTTTTAAACGCATACTAAGTTAATTTGGTTTCAAAATACTCTTTACCACTTTCCCGGAGTGCATGGCTTCAAAAGCTTCATTCCATTGCTCCAGAGGCCATATTCCTCCAATTATTGGTCTTACATCCAATCGCCCTGTTGCCAACAGGGAAAGAACTTTCTCCCAAACGGGCCAGTTATGGCTAAAACTGCCTTGCAAAGTCACATTTTTTTGTACCAGGGCATCCAGCGAGTGATTAAAAGGTTGGGGACCCCAACCAACCTTGGTGATATGCCCATTAGGCCTTACCCATTTTAGTGCCAGTTTCAGGGTTTCACTTACCCCTGCCGCATCAATAACACAATCTACCCCAAGACCATCCTGTTCCAGTGCCCATTGAGTAGCATCATCCACAATAATATCACAGCCGTATTGCTTTGCTATCGATAATCGCTCTGCGTCTTTTTTCAGACCAACCAGAGCCACATGGGCCCCACATAATTGAGCCATGGCGGCACATAATATTCCTATGGTTCCCGGACCTATAACAATGACGCGGTCACCAGGCCGAATTTTTGAATTAGTTATTACAGCATTATAAGCAACAGAACAGGGCTCAGTTAAACAAGCCTGTTCAAAAGAAAGGTTTTCAGGTATTTTATGAAGACATCTTGCCGGAACCTTAACAAATCTTGTCATGGCCCCGTTAACTCCGTATCCAAAGCCCTTTCGATCGGGGTCCAGATTGTAGAGGCCCTGTCTGGACAGCGGACTTTGGGCATTTATAACTGCAGCGGTTTCACTCACTACCGCATCACCTTCTTTCCAATCCTTGATGCCTTTGCCAATTTCAGCGATATGACCTCCAAATTCATGTCCTAGAACTACCGGATAATTTACAGGCCAGCTATGATCTGCTGTCCACTGGTGCAGATCACTCCCGCAAACTCCAACATTAACCACTTCAAGCAGAACTTCGTCATCACTAATGGCAGGCCTGGTTATTTCTCTGATTTCTACACTGCCCTTTTTAGGAGCAAAATTTACAACAGCAATAGAGTTCATATAATTAGTATTTAATCTTCAATTCACGGTAGGTTATTTAACATCTGTATAAGCATGTATTCTGTCACATATTAGTTTTAATGATGCTTCAAGATCGCCATCAGCCGTCCTAAACGAATCGGCATCTATGGTTAAGGGAGCTCCCAGCACAACCAGTGGTGCGCCGTATTCCGGACACCTAATTGCCTGTTCCAATGATAAGCCACCTACAGCTTGTACAGGAATATTTACAGCCGCTACTACCTCTCGCAACTGATCGAGCGGACTTGGCATGGGAAACCCCTGAGCAGCTATTCCTCGACGTTCATCATAGCCGATGTGGTGTATAATATAATCACAACCAAGTTCTTCCAGCCTTTTGGCACCGGCAACCATGTCCGGACAGCCAAGATTATCGCCCATTACTTGTATTCCAAAATCTTTTCCTGCCTCAACGACCACCTTAATGGTTTCTTCATGTGCCCTGGCCATGACCACTACATGGGTAGCACCGGCCTTAGCCATCATTTCCGCCTCCAGGTAGCCTCCATCCATAGTTTTCAGGTCTGCAACAATAGGTACACCCGGAAAGTGTTCACGTAATTTTTTTACCCCGTGTAATCCTTCGGCCAAAAGTAGGGGAGTTCCTGCCTCCAGCCAATCCACACCTGCCCTCATGGCCAATGCTGCAGTTTCCAAAGCTTCATCAATATTTGTAAGGTCCAGGGATATTTGTACTATGGGTTTCATATCTGCTTAGAGTTCTTTTAATTTTATATTTCTGTATTCTACTTTCATGGGTGGACCCACATGCACCTGTAAGCCCAGAAAGCCAGAATATTTCCGGTTAACTGAATCCAGATCCGTTATTTCACTCATTAAAATTTCATTGATATAATGCTGCATACGGTTTTCCTTAACTATTAAATGGCAGCTATTCCAGTCTTCGGCTTTTATCTTCGTTTTTAAACTGTCTGAACTCCCGATTTTTGCTATTACCTCCCTGTTCTTCCAGGCATTATTTTGGACATTTGCCTGCAGGGAACCCGGTTCATGTGCACTTTCTTGCGATTTAATTATCACTTTTTCTCCCCTGTAAGCCAGGGTAGTGCGTTTTCGCTCTTCATAATTCTGCCCGGTATATGTATTTTTCCCGTCAATATCTGCCTGATATCCCCTTAGGGCAAAAGGAATAGTGTCTAAGCGTTCACTCCGATAATTAATACCACTGTTCCCGGACTCAGTGATACGAAAATCCAATTTTAGCTCAAAGTCTGCCGGCCGGCCACCCTGCCAAATAATAAAAGTATTGCTTTCCAAAAGTGTTTCAGGTGTGACTTCTCCAGTCAGAACCCCATTAGATGCATGCCAGTATGCAGGATCTCCTTCCCAGCCTTGCAAAGTTGCTCCATCAAAAATTTGAACAAAACCTTCTTCCTCCTGATGGATAATCCCCGATTCCACAACAGTAATCTGGTGTTTTTTATCCTTGCAGGAATCAAAGCTTAAAATCAAAAAAGCAGACCAAATTATATACCATGAGATTCGTTTGAGTTTTTTTAGTCTTATTCTCATAGGGCTGATAACCTTAATGTAATTACTTATCTGATATAGAAAATAGATAACTTTATAGATTAATACTTGTATTTAAAAATAAGCATTTACAAAACAATATTAGCATCCTCATTCAAATAACAGATAGTTTAGGATTTATTGGCAAATTCTAACCGGAATTATCCCTAGAGGTTGTCAAAAATAGCTTTCCAGCCCTTTTAATTGTAAATTAAAATGCAAGGTGTTATCTTTGTAGAAGTTTAATGAGATGACTACCGACCTATAGTTACCATCGCTCTGGCTAATTTTTTGGAGTATTCACAGTTCCACACTTACTTTTCCAAGCGCTCATTTCTTAATCATGCTTCTTTTTAAACTAAACTATAATATCCAAATAAAATATTTTAATGGCAAGATCGCAACAAACCTATAGCAAAGGCGAAAAAGAAAAAAAACGTCTCAAAAAGCGAGAGGATAAACAAAAGAAAAAAGAAGCACGTAAAGCAGCGGCCAAAGAAAAAGGCGGCGGCATTGAATTTGCATATGTAGATCATAATGGAAATTTAACAGACACCCCTCCAGATCCTTCACTGAAAGTGGAAATTGAGGCAGAAGACATTATCCTTGGTATTCCAAAAAGGGAAGAGGGTGATATAGAAGAGGTAGATCCTGTAAGAAAGGGCAAAGTGTCATTCTTCGACTCCTCTAAGGGGTTTGGCTTTATCATTGATACTGAAAACAATGAGAAATATTTCTGCCATGTAAGTGGTTTGATCGATGAGATTGTAGAAAATGATAAGGTGTCTTTTGAACTGGAAAAAGGTATGAAGGGGCTTAATGCCGTTCGGGTAAAGAAAATTTAACTTCAAACTTTCTCCTCAAAACATCCTTTACTCGGATTATTTTCAAATTTTCTTAATCTAATTGTGATTTTTTAGTCTTTTGCGATACTAATGGTTAAATAGTATATTCAAAACAAGATGAAATCAGATAAGATATCAGGCAATAAGTATTCAGCATTAATGGAATTTATCTGCAAGTTCTATCAATGTGAGGTTCGCATGTTTAAAAGAATCTTAGGCATAAAATAGCCACTACATAATTTTATATTTTTCCAAGTGTATTTCGGGCAAATTTGGGGTTCTTCCCCCATAATATATTTAGCAGCATATCAATTAATTACCTCTGCCCGTTTTTGAAATAATTTAAATAAATGCTTAACGTTATTTCAAAACAATTGCTTCAATTTTTAGTATGATTTGTAACAAAAATTAAAAGGCGTCGTCTTTTAAGTATACATCAATCAAAAAACGAGCATCATGAGAACACTTGACATGAACTACATTAAACGGAGCTTAAATTATCATATGGGTTATGGATGGAGTATGAGCAGAAGTCATTCCGCAAAAAGAGCTTATAGAAATAACAAAGCCTCTTAAATCAATTCAATAAATCATGAGAAGATTATTTCTAATAGCAATCACGACAATAACATTAGCCTCCTGTGCCAAAGATGATTATACAGGATCAGGAAATACGGTTTCAGAATTCAGAGACGTAAATCTATTTACTAAAATTAGTAGTGAAGGGACTTTTGTAGTTAATATAACTCAGGGTCCGACACAATCTTTGGAAATTATCGCGGATGACAATATCATTGGCAGAGTTAAAACCACAGTTTCCGATGGACAATTAAAGATATATCTGGATGATGGAAATTATAAAAACATCTATTTGGAAGCCAATATTACGGTGGCGGATTTAAACGGCATAAAAAACGAAGGCATAGGAGATATTACTGTATTCGAATTACAAAATACCGGGATTATGGAAATTGAAAATAAAGGGACTGGAAATATTGCAATTGCCGGTTACACAGATAACTTAACTATTGTCAATGTAGGGTCCGGAACTATTAATTGTGCAGAGTTTATGGCGGCCAATGTAGATTTACGCATTGAAGGCTCAGGAGATAGTGAAGTATATTGCACAGAAAGTTTAAAAGTGAACATTGAAGGCAGTGGTAGTGTTTATTACAAAGGTAGTCCCAGTATGATTATAGATATTTCCGGCTCAGGACAGGTTATTCCTATGAATTGAATTGTTCGCCTTTACTAGTAAGATTTGTCAACGGTTTTACTTCTCCCGGCGACAAATTTTCTAAAGTTATATCTCCTATGCGTATCCTGATAAGTCGGAGAGTAGGGAAACCAACCGCTGCCGTCATTTTACGAACCTGTCTGAACTTACCTTCTGTAAGTGTAATGC
>NZ_JBATKE010000004.1:0-28936 GCF_049669105.1 Eudoraea sp. | reverse complement strand
CATAATCAACAGTTATGGGATGACTGCCAATAGCCACATTATTAAAGACATTAGAAGCCTGCAGAGCCCCTCCGTCTATGCTATACATATAAGAAGGGTCGTTTGGTAATATGGTAATGTTTCCTGTACCATCACAATTGTAAGTGACGGCTGTACTTAATACTGGCTCAACGGGTAAAGGAGCAACAATGACATCCGGGATCGTTATAGAACAGGAAACTGCATTTGCATCCCTTACTCTTATTGAATAGGTGCCATCTATAAGTCCTGTAAATGTTGTTCCCCCAGGCGTAGATGCTGTCCAGGAACCTCCGTTCAGACTATATTGATAATCTCCCGAACCACCTGTTGTTGGAGTTACGCTGCCTACAGATATTTCACCTAATTGAAGACAGGTATAAGGCTGTGTTTGAACAGCCTCTGCTGCCAGCTGAGTAGGTTCAATTACATCTATAGAAGCGGTCTCTTCGCAGTTGTTCGCGTCTCTAACCCGAATTGCATATGTTCCTGCAGCAAGGTTTACAAAATTTCCTGATGCCTGATAAGTTACTCCATTATCTATACTGTATTCATAGGGCCCCATGCCATTTGCCGCAACAATAGTAATAGCTCCGTTACTATCTCCGAAGCACACCACAGGAGTTGCTGTTGGCGTAATAGTTATAGGCGCATCCTGGACAATAGTAATGTCGTACATGGCCTCGCAAAAAGTTACGTTTCCATTGTTATCGCGCACGTATACATCATAATCACCGGCCCCTGTAACTGTAATTGGGTTTACAGCACCAAAATCACCGGGAATTGGCGAAACGCCATTAGCTACAATGGCATAAACAAAATTGCCGTCGCCACCGGCGGCGGTTACGGTTATATCCGTTGTTGTTCCGCAAGCGGTAATGTTACCCGCAGAAGCCGTAACTGTTAATTCAGGATTGATGGTAATTGTATCTGTACCAGTACAGTTATTTCCATCAATTACATCTATAGTGTATGTTCCCGGACCTAGGCCTGCAAATACATTGTTGGTATCATATAACCCCCCATTAATTCGGTATTCAAAGTTTCCATCCCCACCAGATGTTACATTGGCAGTTAATGTCAAACCAGTTAGGTTGTCATAACAGACATCATTTGGCACTATGGCTAATACAGGAGGTAAGGCGGCATTCAAATCAAAAGTTGTGGTAACTACACAACCATTCGCATCGGTAACAGATGCAATATATGTTCCTAATTGCACCAGAGCCGTAAAAGTTCCGGTTGTGTTAGTCACAATTGTAATTGTATCAGGATAGGTTAAAGAATAACCATAACCTCCCCAACCATCAGCAGCAGTAAGGACTACACTACCCGGATCTGTACAAGTGGGTTGTGTTTCATTAGCCAGCAGGCTAAGAGCAGCCGCTGGGGCATCTACGGTAACAATTGCTGTATCAACACAATTGGTATTGTTATCTGTTACTGTAATATCATAAGTTCCCGCAGCCAGATTGGGTAGGGATATTGTTGTGTTTGTTTCTCCTGATCCACTAAAGGCAGAAGGTCCGGTTACAGTATAGTCATATGATGTGGCGAAGCCCGAAACGGTGTATAAAATCTCTCCATCCGCATCACCAAGACAGGAAATATTACTGATCAACTGCCCTACAACCCCAATAGGAGTTATCGGAGCAATCGTATAACTTTCTTCATAAACACAACCTTTATCGTCTGTAACCCTAAATGTATAGGTGTCTGGTGTAAGGCCATCAAAATCTGCAGAACTAGCCGATGTAGAGGTTGCGGAAATTGCCGCAGGGGCAATTATTTCAAAAACAAATGGTGTGTTGCCATCTACTACGGTTACAGTAACATCTGAAGTTTGCACCGGGCAATTGGGCGCCGTTGAAACAAAAGTGAGATCAGTAGGCTCGTTTAATGGATCAATAGTTACCGGGTTAGTTACAAAAACACAACCACTGGCATCTCTAACCGTAATGTTATAGGTCCCATCTGTGAGGTTAGAAAAAGATTCTGCCCCGGCTCCGGATACAAAATTCACCCCGTCAATACTGTATTCATAAGGAGCTGTACCCCCTGTAGTTCCCTGAGCTTCAATAATACCATTTTGAAGACAGGTATACTCTTGTATTAATACTGCCGTTCCTGTTACAGAATCAACAGGACCACCTATGGTAAATGTTTCCACAAAATCACAGGTATCTGTTCCATTGGTCTGCGTTAAAGTCAGGCTGTAATTCCCTTGTCCCAGTCCTGTAAAAGACCCTGAAGCATTGGTGGTGGTAGACGCATCGGGATAGGTCAGGGTATAAGTTACACTATATCCATTGTTATTAGTTACATTAACAGTAAAGGACCCGTCTGCCCCACCGAGGCAAGTTTCATCAACTACTGTCGTGGTATATTCTACGGCGGGAGCTACCGCAATCGTGGCTGTATTAGATAACGCCCAACAGTTATTGGCATCAACCACCACAAATACGTAATCGCCTTCTTCACCATTTGTAAAAGTGAAGTCGCTTAAATCCAGAAATTCAGCAGGAGGGATATCTGTAATATCTGAATAAGTTGTTACTCCATTAAAGCTCCAGATCGCATATAAATAATCCGGGTTAGGAAAACCACCTGAACCTGTTACGGTGATAACGCCATCGGTACAATCTATTGGTTTGGTTGTTACTGCATTTACGGCAAGATCTGTAACGTCGTTTATTGTAACTTGTTCTGTATAAGAACAGCCATCATCTGTTGTAACCAGAACATCATATACACCATCATTTAAGTTGAGAAAGGTATAATTGTTATCAATGGAAGGGCCAAATGTATCAACGGTTGTTCCGCCTTGCGATATTTCATAATAATATTGAGGCTCCACATCAAGGGCTGAAATAGAAATTTCGCCTAATCCATTACAATCGGTATCCTTAGTGGTAATGTTTACCTGAAAATTACGTTCCAGTACACCTATATCTTCCAATCTGAAAATACAGCCGTCTACTACACCTTGCTGACGCATTTCTATGGTATAGGCACCGTTTGAGTTAATTGTAAAACTAGGACCGTTTAGCGCGCTATAAGGCACCAGAATAGCTCCGTTAGTGGCGTCCAGCAGTTGGTATTCGTAATCAACAGGCATATTTGTTACTGTAATGTTTCCTGGTGAAAGGCAAATAAGATCAGTAACATTGTATTGTGGATCCAGCGGATTTTTGAAGATATTAAAGTAAAAACGACTAAAACATCCGTTTTGATAATTGATTATCAGCCTGTATTGACCGGCATCTGATGCAACGAAATTGTTTCCTGTACCCACATTGTTCCATCCACATCCGGAATCCTTATTGGCACAATCCGCAACAGAAGCACCACAACTTGTTTCATCAAGTTGCTCCCATTCTATACTATCGGCATCGGGAATATTAATTTGAATAAGTTCCGTATCGTTCAGCCCACAAAGGAATATTTTAGGCAATAGTTCTCCATCATTAGGACAGGTAACTACCTCGCCCTCAACGGTATTTGAAGTGTCATTGATTAAGGTAACAATAGGATTTATCTGGGTGGTTCCAAATAGTTCCACTGTAATAATTTCCTGAAATCCCTTACAAGGGTCAGCAACTATTTTATCTACGATATAAACACCTATATCATTAATTAAAAGAGTACTAGGATCACTGTCAGGGTCCCCGTCGTTTAATAAAGTATCACCCGGGTCAATTAAACCATCCAGATTTTCATCTTTATACCAGACGTAGGAGTCAAAATTGTCACCCGCATCAAGAAGTAAATCATCACCACAAAGTTGTACTGTTCTGCTATAATCACAGCTATCAAGATCATCCAACAAAAAGTTTGTAGCACCTGGAGTAACAAATCCGCAATTGTCAAAATCAGACACACTGGGATCATCCGTAATTTGCGCGCTGTTTATAACTCCCTGGTAAGTAGAATAGGCCTGATTAGCAATCAAATCAGTGCAGGCGTCCACAAAATCAAAACAATTTTCAGCTACCCGTACCCTTAATCTTATCTCCGAAAGGGGATCACCCTCTTCAATTAAATTGTCTGGAATGCTAAAAGAAATTTCATTGGCTACTGGGTCATAAACATAGGTTACTCCCGGCGGCAATACCAAATCCGATTCTATAACCGTGACATTGACTGGTAATATATCCCTCAAAACATAGTTTGTAGCGTCATCATTACCTATATTTTGAAAACCAAGCACGTAGTCTAATAACTGCCCTAAGTTTACGCCTAAACCGGTAATGTCATTTCCTGCTATATCCTCAACGGTTTTTTCCACAATAATGTTGGGTTCAATAATCTCAACATTAAAAGAGTTAAAGAAAGGATAATATTGATCTCCGTTTGATGTAAATCTAAACGTAGCATCAGTTTCTGTATTAGGTATTACAGAGTTTGCCGGGTTATTAAGCAAAAATATGTCCGTATCATAACCCAAAGTATTTACACTATTCGGATTTCTGTTGTTGGTTATTGCGCCATTAAGCGTGATGTTACTATTAAAGAAGTTATTGGCTGGGTTTACAGCATTGCTAATTGTAGTAAATCCGGGATTACTGGCAGCCCTTATGCGCATTCTGTCGCCGGTAATTCTATTATCTCCCTCCAAAGCGGCAGCTCCTATATTTGCCCTCACCGGGCCCACGGGAATAGTACTAAATCCGCTGTAGTTTATATCCACAGAGGGATTAGCACTTCTTACTCTGGCAAAACCATCAAAAGTGGTAATTAATTTACCGGTATAAGTGGGATTTTCATATACAATAACAAGCGTCCACCCTCCTGCGGCCCCTCCTCCAGGAGACAGGGAACCCACTACCGATCGAACATTTGCAATAGTATAATCACCCGACGGATCTGCCAAAGGGGTAATTAATGCGGTAACATCTGCATAACATGCATACGGACTATTTTGAGTTACCGAAGGATCTCCACTGGTAAATCCGTCGAACAGAATTTCATCTGCAACAACATCTACATAAGCCCCTCCGGGCACCATAAGTTTTACCTGGTTAAAATCGTTTTGCCTTCCGGTACCAAGGGGTTGTCCGGCCTGCGCACTGGGATAAGTAGCTGACCAGTATAGGCCCGCATAGCGAATAAGATTACAGCTTGCCTGTGGGAAGTTAAAGGTAGCACTACTTGAACTAAAAGTAGTAGGGTCTCCGTCCACATCAATATACTGCATATTTAGCCAGTCATTGTAAGTGGAAGAGTTTCCGGTAGAGTTATATGCATCTTCCGGTTGGGTACTGCCGGTACCTCCGTTTCGGTTAACGATATTATTAGCTATAAAAGTAAGATCACCTCTGAGGTTGTTCTGATACCGAACATCAAAAGTGTTGAATTCTTGTGAAATACCTATATAGGAAAAAAGTACCACACAGGTAAAAAGAAATTTCTTAGTAAAGGTTGGTTTCATCTAGGTTATTAAGTTTGGTGTAACGCGCATGATCCACATTTTATCATCATATGCGTCATTTAGTTTTGAGTAGTAAGATATGAGGGCGTTGTTCCAGGATTCATGGCGCTTTAAATAAACATACCGATAGTTATTTTCGGGATTTATAAAGTAACTGGCACTGAGCCCCTGGGAGTTTAATAGTTTTACAAAGCGATTGGCATTTCTAGGGTTTGCAAAGACATTGGCTATAATGTAATATCCGGAACCAACACCATTAATAAATTGACTTTTCGACTTTGGCTCGCCGCCTTTAACATTATCCCTTACAACAACATTCTTTTGAAGAACATCTGTGTCATATTCGGAAGATTTCTTACGAATTTTATTTGCATTTTCGGCATAGGCCTCGTTGGTATAGCGGTTATCAACATTCATTACCCATAGTTCGCCACTATAGGTTCCGTTTAATCCGGATTTGTGCGCGGCCAGGGCCTCCTTCCATGTATCGTATCTCTTTAGATACACATACTTTAATCCGTTTTTTGGATTGTCAATATAATCAGCGCTTAGCCCCTGATTATTAAGATTGTCAATGAATTTATTCAGGTAATGTTTGCCTTTGTAAACATTCGCAACTACATAGTATCCATTTTCCACACCTTCCAGGTCTCTGAATTTTTGGCCTTTAACATTGTTGCGCTTGGCTTCCTGAATAAATACGTCTGCCTGAGTTTTTTTCCTGACTATAGGTTTGTATTCAGTTGGACTAGGTTTCTCTACATTTTCAACAATCGCTGTTTTGTCGTTATTAATGAAATACATTTCCCTGGCCTTTTCTTCAAGATCAGGGCGCTCTCCATTGGTTTCATTCCGTACCATGCGCATAACCATCTCAAATCTTCTTTCAAGATCTTTTTCGCGATTGGTCTCTATAGAGTCCTGCCTGAACATAAGCTCAGCAAGGATCGCGTCATTTTCCGCCAGGCGACGCTTGAGTTCTGTAATTTCTTCGTCATCAGAAGCAAGGGATTCTTCTAGCACTTCTTGTTCTTCTTCAATATTTGCAATTGCTTCTTCATTTTCTTCCAGCATTACCCTGTCTTCTGTAAGGTTAGGAGTGAACGAGTAGGCAAAGGAAATTTCGTGGGTAGTACCAAAGTTGTCAAAACTATTTGACAGACCTTTCTCCATGGTATATCCCAGAGAGAGTCTTTTTCCAAGGTTAAAACCTATTCCGGCAGAAGCCCCGTAAAAGCTGTCGTATCCTGCTTGTATCCAACCTAGTTTTGGTAAGTCAAAAATTAGATTACCACCTAAAACAACATCTTCCTGACCAACCTGTCTGACCCTGGCCAGTGGCATCAATCGGGAGTTTTCAAATACTCCGGAGTTATTTTCCAGCTCATAAGTATATTGTAAATGAGCAGAGAAGGTTTTGTCCTTAAAGTCCGTAATAGATTGACTTGTTTTTAGATTATAATCAAAAAGGTTTTCCGCAAAAACACCGAAATCAAACTGATCATATGAAATGTTAAAGCCCGGTTGAAAGGAAAGCAGAGAACTATCCTGAAAACCATTCAATAGCGGATCGAGCTCTATAGGGTTGGCCCTGTTCTGATCCAAGCCGCTGCTGTAATAGGATAAGTTTGCTCCAAAAGTGAAATTACTTTTATCACTTAATTTTACCCCATAAGCATAATTGGCTAATATTCCGTAATTACTAACAACTCCCTCCCTTTGCGTATACAGACTTAATCCTAGTCCGGATCTATCGTTAATTCTACCGCTGTAACTAAGGAAATATAACTGGTTATTATCATCAAAAGATACCGATTGGTTTCTATGCAAAAGATTAATATATGACAAGTCTTCACGAACTGTTGAGAAAGTCGGATTGATTAAAAATCTATTAAACTTTAATAGGTTCTGTGAAGGCACATCATAAGAGATAAAAGGATTCTCTTCCTGTGCACTTATTTTAGTAAGTGCCATGATGAACAATAACAGGTATGCGAGCTTTAGTTTCATTTTTCCGGTTAACGAATAATGGTTATGGTTCCTTGTTTTAAAACTTCATTTGCGTCTTTAATCTTATAGAAAAAGACCATATTTTGTTTGGCAAAAGTCATTGAAGATTCTGGCCAGTTATTTTGATAATTGAATTCATTTAATACTTCTTTACCTGCGCTATTGAAGATGACTACATTCACTTCAGCCTTGTTGGAGTAGGAATTAGGAATAATCCATTGATCATTTATTCCGTCGCCATTGACAGTAATAACATTAGGTATTTTAAAGTTGTCAAGATATTCTACGGTTAACTCCCTGCTTACTTCACAATTCCCTATAGTTGCTATAAGAACATAAGAGCCTTCTTCTGTAAATGTTACGGAGGAGGAAGTACTTATTTCTGTATTATTAGAATCATACCACCTGTAGGAGTCACCGCCACTTGCGGTAACAGTTCTGGAGCTACTTTCAGGAAAAACGATTGTACCTGAGGGATCAAGACTTATCAATGCAGGATCCAGACCAGAGATAACTATTTCATTAGAAGGAAGAGGACAACCATTTCTATCTAATACCAACTGGTATGTTCCTGGTTCTGTTACCGTAAGAGCTATATCGGTGACATTTAGATTTATACCATCTCTAAACCAATCATAAGATTCACCAGTCAAATTCGTGGCAGTGTTTATTGTAATCGGTTCTGAAGGACCACAACTAATTTGACCGGTACTATTAATGGTTAAAGTCTCATTTACCAATAGCTGAACAGCCAGGGAGTTTGAAGTTGCGTTATATGTGGTAATATTTCCGTCTACTTCATAATTACCGTTTTCAGTAATATCCGTTAAACTTAGGCTTGCCGAAGTTTCTCCACTTATAGGACTGCCATCTTTTTTCCACTGGTATGAAAATCCGGAGATAAGAGAAGCAGTTACATCAGTTACGCCCCCAGCCAAATCTATGGCATTAATAGCCGCTACATCAAGGACAATACTGTTGTTTGCACACGCCGTATAAGCAGAGGCATAATCAATTACAATCTCAAAAGAAGCAGGAGTAACTACCGTAGTTGCTTCAGAATCTATAGAGGTTGAAGAACACGGTCCACCGCTTAGGGAAATTCGGGCAAAATATGAACCGGTTTCTGTTTCACTTACCGTCAAACTATTGCTTGTAGCTCCCGATACCGGGCTACCATCTCTATACCATTGATAAGTAGGAGAAGAAGCGTCAGTTGTGACACTTAATATTTCATTTTGTCCGGGCAGCACTACTACGTTCGCAGGATTATTTCTGGTTACCGTAAAATTCCCGGCATTAGTTATGGTCACGGCTGAAGATCTTTCTACACAAGCTCCGGGACCAAAAATTTCGACCTGATAATCTCCTTCAAACCCGGGCACAGAAGCATCTACAGTAAAAATGTAATTATTAGATGATGGAATGGCTGTACCATCTTTAAACCAGGCATATGTTAAACTGGCATTATTAATATTGGCTTCAAGATTTTCAGTTTCACCAGCACATAAGTCAGTTTTAGTAGGAGTGTTAATAGCTATTCCTAAACTGGCCCCTGTGGTTACATCGATTATGTTTGAAAGGGTATTACCAGATCCGGAGCACGCTCCATAATCAATTTCTACATTATACATTCCTGCCTGTGAAGCCGTAATGGTATTACTTTTTTCGGCTAAAGGCGATCCGCTTCTGTACCAATTATACTGATAGGTATTTGCATTAGGAAGATTATAAACCTCCAGGGTGATTGAGTTTCCGTTACAGACTTCAGCCGTACCATCTCCGAAGTCGGCATTGCCTTGTTGCCTGATCGTAAGACCTGAATTTACATCAATAAAGTACATGGGATATGCGGCAGATGAGGCTCCAATAACAGCCGGACTTGTGCTTCTAACTCTCATTTTATAGCCTTCTCCCCTGGTATCTGTGGGAAGTGAAAACTGAATAAAGAAATCAAAATTTGTGTTTTTTGTAGCATCTCGGGCAAGTTCTACAGGACTTGCAAAGCTCCCGCTCGCATCTGAGAGCTCAAGAATAAATTCATTATCACTGTTAACTAATGGAGGACTCCAGGTGAAATTTACCCAGTAGTCATTAAAAGTGCCGGAGGCACAGGCCTTATCCCAGGGAGAACTTCCGGGAGGAGGAGTCTGGTTAGGTGCGGCAACAGGAGCATTTAAAACCTGTGCACTGAGTTGCATGCATCCTAACAGCAGTATGGTCAAAAAGAAATACTTGATTTTAAAGGATAGTTTTGCTCTCATAAGTAGTGTAGTTTTGGGGGAACTACAGTTTTACCTTTTACTGGATTTGGGTTTTGGCAAACCGTATTGGGTGTTCGTTATTTTTTCGTTTTACATGCGTTGTTAAAGTTTTACTCGAATTTACCAGTGTATTTAACAACAAATATGTCATTTAATTACCTGGCTGGGAATTTAATGTTGTAGCACTAATTAAATATGTTGTGAAATCAGGTTATTGTATGGTGAGGATCTTTTATAGGTGGTCATACCCTCATTTTTCCTACATTTGTGCTTCAAATTCGAATCCATGAGTGAATCACCTAAATCACTTAATTTTATAGAACATATTATTGAAGAAGACCTGGCTAAGGGGTTTCCTGCTAATGCATTAAGATTTCGGTTTCCACCAGAACCAAATGGCTACCTGCACATTGGCCACGCAAGCTCTATTTGCCTTAATTTTGGCCTTGGTCTGCGCTATAATGCACCTGTAAACCTGAGGTTTGATGACACTAACCCCATAAAAGAAGAACAGGAGTATGTAGACGCCATTAAGCGGGATGTAGAGTGGATGGGATTTGAATGGGATACAGAATGTTATGCTTCAGATTATTTTCAATCTCTGTTTGATTGGGCACTGGAACTTATAGAACAAGGAAAAGCCTATGTAGATAGCCAATCGTCGGAAGAGATGGCCAAACAAAAAGGCACTCCAACAGAACCAGGGGTTAATAGCCCATATAGAGATCGGTCTGTTGCGGAAAACATTGAACTTTTTAAAGGAATGAAAGAGGGTCTTTATGAGGAAGGAACCCATGTTCTCCGAGCTAAAATAGATATGTCATCGAGTAATATGTTAATGCGCGACCCGATTATGTATCGCATCCTGAAGCGTGCGCATCACAGAACAAATACCGATTGGTGTATTTATCCTATGTATGACTGGACGCATGGAGAGAGTGATTATATAGAACAGGTTACTCACTCATTGTGTACTCTTGAGTTTGCTCCTCACAGAGAATTATATGATTGGTTTCTCGATAACGTAGCTGATCCTAAGAAAATAAGACCTAAACAGCGTGAATTCGCCCGGAGAAACTTAAGTCACACGGTTGTAAGTAAGCGTAAATTACTACAATTGGTTGAAAAAGGACTTGTAAATGGTTGGGACGATCCAAGAATGCCCACTATATCCGGACTTAGGAGAAGAGGTTTTACTCCGGTATCTATCCGGAATTTTGCAGAGACCATAGGAATCGCTAAGAGGGAAAATGTTGTGGATGTTTCACTCCTGGAATTTCACATTAGAGAACATCTCAATAAAATTGCACCCAGGGTAATGGCTGTTTTGAATCCTTTAAAATTGGTAATAACCAATTATCCTGAAGGCGAAGAAGAATGGCTTCAGGCAGAAAATAACCCGGAAGATGAATCAGCCGGTTTTCGTCAGCTACCTTTTTCTAAAGAGTTATACATAGAACAGGAAGATTTTAGGGAAGAGGCTAACAGAAAGTTTTTTAGATTAAAACTAGGCGGCGAAGTACGTCTTAAGAATGCATATATCATTAAGGCGGAGAGTTGTACTAAGGATGCAGAGGGAAATATTTTGGAAGTTCAATGCACTTATGATCCGAAAAGCAAGAGCGGTAGTGGAAGCGAAGAAAGTTTGCGAAAAGTTAAAGGCACCCTTCATTGGGTCTCTATTAAACACGCTTTGCCTGTTGAGGTGAGATTGTATGATAGGCTCTTTACAGATGAAACACCCGATGGGCATAAGGATAAAGATTTTCTGGAATTTATTAACCCAAATTCGCTAGAGGTTATTACCGGTTATGTTGAACCCAGTCTGAAAGAAGCAAATATTAACGATCGTTTTCAATTTCAGAGATTAGGATATTTTAATGTAGATGAAGATTCAACCCGGGAAAAAATGGTATTTAACAGAACCGTAACTCTTCGTGATACATGGGCCAAAATAGAACATAAACCCTTGAATAAATAAACCTTATCTATTTAAATATTACGATTGGTATTATTTATACAAATCGATTAATATGGGGCTTGTTTAAGAGCTTCTCCCCTTCGCGACATACTTTAGTAAAGCACTAAGGTTAAATAAACCAATAGAAGTTACCTATCGCAGTTTTACAATTAATTAGGGGGATAAAACCATTATATTCAAGAATATATTATAAAAAGAAAACTCCCGCCAGAATTGTTCCAGGCGGGAGTTTAAAAAACGCTCATTAATTTTTTGTTCCTTATTTTTTAGGATTTTGTTTCTTCATAGATTCACCTATCATATTACTTGCAGTAAATGAAGCCACCATGTTATTCAGCATATCACTGCCGGCCTGTGGTGAATTTGGCAGTAATATTAGATTGGTATTTGTAGCCTCGCCGATAGATTGAAGCGTGTCATAGTGCTGGGTTACCACAATAAGAGCTGAGGCCTCCTGAGAATTTATCCCCACTTTATTAAGTACTTCTACAGATTCTTCCAATCCTCTTGCGATTTCCCGTCTTTGATCTGCAATACCCTGGCCTTGTAAACGCTTACTTTCTGCTTCTGCCTTAGCCTTTTCAACGATCAGGATTCTCGCTGCATCTCCTTCAAACTGTGCAGCTATCTTTTCACGTTCTGAAGCATTAATTCTGTTCATAGCCTCTTTTACCTGAGCATCCGGGTCAATATCGGTCACCAAAGTTTTTATAATATCGTATCCATAGTCCAACATGGCTTCCTGTAATTCGAATTTTACCGCTATAGCAATATCATCTTTCTTTACAAAGACATCGTCTAATTTCATTTTAGGAACCTCTGCCCTAACCACATCAAAGACATAAGAAGTAATTTGATCGTGTGGATATTCTAACTTATAGAATGCCTCATAAACTTTGTCTTTAAGAACCACATATTGTACTGAAATTTTCAGCTTTACAAATACATCGTCCAAAGTTTTGGTTTCAACAATAACATCTAATTGCTGTATTTTAAGGCCCAGGCGAGCCGCGATACGATCTATCATCGGAATTTTCATCTGTAATCCTGAATTTCTGATGCTGTGAAACCTTCCAAACCGCTCAACAATCACAGCAGTTTGTTGTTTGACAGTGAAAAATGAGGCCATAAGAATAAAAAGACCAATGATAATAATAGGTATAAGAAGTAAATTGCCCATAGTGTATAAATTAAGTTAGTGAATACTATTTAAAATATAGAAATGTAGAAGATATGTCGGAATTATATCCAATTTGTTACAATTTGGCCAACGCTGTTCTAATCCTATTTAGAGTTTCTTCCTTTCCAACCAAAGCCATGATATCAAATAAATGCGGACCTTTTAAATCCCCTACCATAACTAATCTTAAAGGAGCCATAACCTGTCCGAATGTAAATTGCTCTTCCCCAATCCATTTTTTAATTATTTTTTCAAGTTCAGGAGAAGAAAAATCTTCTAAGGATTCCAGGATTAAGGCAATTTTATTCAAAATAGAAGGTGTATTTTCTTTCCACTGTTTTTTAACCACCTTTTCGCTATATGAATTTGGTGTCTGGAAAAAGTAGTTGCCCAGTTCCCAAAAGTCTGACACAAAAGATGCGCGCTCTTTTATCAAAGAAATTACGCTGGTAATATAATCATCATTAGTAAAAAGACTAATATCAAATGCTTGTTCTTTATCTAATTTTTCAGCCAGTATGGGTTTAAAGGAATCTAGTAAAACTATATCATCTTGTTCTTGCAGGTAATGATGATTATACCACTTGGTTTTTTCAGGATCAAATCTGGCGCCGGATTTGTGTACCCGACTTAGGTCGAAAGCTTTAATCAGCTCATCCAGTTTGAAAAGCTCCTGTTCCGTACCGGGATTCCAACCCAATAGTGCGAGAAAATTTACCACTGCTTCCGGAAAGTAACCAGCCTCTTTGTAGCCTACAGAATCCCCCCATGAAAGTGGAAATATTGGAAACCCACCTTTTTCCCCATCGCGTTTACTCAATTTACCTTTTCCTTCAGGTTTCATAATTAATGGAAGATGAGCAAATTTAGGGGCATGCCATCCAAAAGCATCATATAATTGTGTATGAAGGGCCAACGAAGGCAGCCATTCTTCACCGCGAATGACGTGACTTATCTCCATAAGATGATCGTCTACAATATTAGCCAGATGATAAGTGGGCATTCCATCACTTTTATATAAAACCTTATCATCTAATATGTTGGTGTCAATTTGTATATCACCCCTAATAATATCCTTTAGATGCAATACTTCATCCTCTGGGGTATAAAAGCGGATAACATAATTTTGTTGATTGGCCAACCTGTTTTGAAGTTCTTCCGGTGTGAGGGAGAGCGAATTATCTAGTTTTAGACGATTATGCCAATTATATATAAACGTTTTACCCTTACTTTCATGGTCCTTTCGGTGAGCATCAAGGCTGTCTGCGGAGTCAAAAGCGTAATAAGCCTTTCCGGTCTCAACGAGCAGATCTGCATATTTCTTGTAAAGTAATTTTCGCTCGCTTTGTCTGTATGGGCCATAACCTGATTCTTTTCCCGGACCTTCGTCAAAGGGAATACCACACCAGTTTAAGGCATCAATGATATACTTCTCTGCCCCTTCCACATACCTATTTTGATCTGTGTCTTCTATTCTGAGAATGAAATCGCCATTGTTTTGTTTAGCGAAGAGATAATTATAAAGGGCAGTTCTAACCCCACCTATATGTAGTGGCCCTGTTGGACTTGGCGCGAACCGAACACGAACTTTTTGAGTCATTTAAATAAAGTTAGGCGACAAAGATAGTTGTAAAAAAAGCACGATAAAATAAATTATAAACTTGCTGCTTTCATTTCATCAGGGATTCTGGGATTCATTACTCTAAACCATAGAGGAGGTAGAAATGAAAGGACCATTGAAGTGGGATAACCAAAGGGCATCTGTGGTGAACTATCATGATAATCCAAAATCTGGTATTTTTTGGATGACTTAAAATGGTGGTCACTATGTCTCGTCAATTCATATAAAATGATACGACCCATTACATGATTACTGTTCCAAGAATGAACTTCGCGAACTCGCTCATAGCGGCCTGAGGGTAGTTTTTTTCTGATCAATCCATAATGTTCTATATAATTAACAGTTTCAAGGAGTAAAAAACCCACTAATGCTGCCAGGATGGCATATATTAAAACTAAATAACCAAATACGTAGTAGATAAAAATTAAGTACATCAACTGAATTATGGTATACCACAGCATATCATTATATACGGAGAACATACCCCTGTTATGGGATCTCAGCAGTTTTCTCTGAATAACCCAGGCATTTATGTATTGCCGTGAAACAGAAGTTATCCAAAAAGAATATACCGATTGGTTATATTTTGCAGTAGCAGGATCGTCCTTTGTGGCCGCATTAAGATGATGCCCAAAATTATGTTCAATGTAGAAATGCATGTATAAAGACGGAAGAAGTAAAAGCTTACCCAAAAAACGTTCATAACTGTTTGCGCGGTGCCCTAATTCATGAGCTACATTAATACCATTGGTTCCCAATACAATACCCATTGATATTATTATTCCCAACAATTCATGCTTTGCATATGAACTGCTGGCAAGTTCATTTAATGAATAGTAAAGGAGCCCAAAAACCAGGGGAATATTTAAATAAAGTAACCAGTCAAAAAGTTTATTTTTCAGACTGGCTTCTCTTTCCTGTCCTTCAAGGTTTGTGCCATTTATGGGGAGTAACAACTCCATAGCCGGGATCAGCAAAAACGCGTATACCGGCGTAATAAAACTCCAATATCCCTTAAAGTATATTCCAATAAAGGCTGAGATTGGTATAGTAAATGCGGCAAGGTACTTTAAATCTTTCATTCACTACTTTTTAACAAATATTTGAGGCAAAAATCTAGTTTAACAGGTATCTTGGTATTAAATATAGCAGAATTTGAGCAGTTATAACAACATATTAGATAAACTGAATCAGTTTAGTCGGAAGTATTATACGAAAATACTGATAAAAGGAGGGCTACTTTTTTTAGCTTTTGGGGTGCTGTATTTTCTGTTAATACTTGGAATAGAATACGTGTTCTGGCTTAATTCAGAAGGGCGTTTTATATTGTTGTTACTGTTTTTGGCAGTTGAGGCATTCTTAATCTATTATTATATAGCTATTCCCATTTTCTATATTTTAAAATTTAAAAAGGGAATAAGCAATAAAGAAGCTTCATTATTAATAGGGAAACACTTTGGGGAAGTTGGTGATAAATTATACAATCTACTTGATTTAGCAGAGGACAATGACAGGTCTGAGCTTTTGCTTGCGAGTATCCAACAGCGTTCAGACAGTCTAACAGTAGTGCCTTTTACCAGAGCAGTAAACTTCAAGGATAGTTATAAGTACTTAAAATATGCAACGATTCCTGTTTTATCAATATTGGTGCTATGGATTTCAGGAAATATTGATTCTTTTTTTGGTTCTTATGAACGAGTTATAAATTATGATACGGCTTATGAACCACCAGCTCCTTTTGTCTTCAGACTAATATCCGGAGATTTACAGGTTTTGGAGGACAGCAATTTTACAGTTCAGGTAGCAACGGAAGGGAAAGTTAAGCCAACGGATGTTTATATAGTTGTAAATGGGAAGGAAATCTTGCTTCAAAAGGCTAATGGTTTCTATGAGTATACTTTTAGCGCGCCCTTACTTACGACAGAATTCTTCTTTAAAGCCAACGAGGTTAGTTCAAGGGTTTATGAATTGAAATCTTTGAAAACGCCATCAATACAATTATTTGAGATTACTTTGGATTATCCCTCATATACTAAAATGCCTCCGGACATCCTTAAAAGTACAGGAAATGCAACTTTTCCGGAAGGAACAAAAGTAAGCTGGAAACTTGAAGGGCTTAATACGGAAGAAATAGTCTTAATCAGCAAAGACACTACGATTACATTAAATAATTATCAAAATGTATTCTCACTTAGCAAGACAATTTATAATGAGTTTTATTACGCCCTGGCTACATCAAACAGGAATGTGGCAAACTATGAAAAACTCGATTATCATTTTCGGGTTGTTAAGGATGCTTATCCCTCAATTAATGCGAAGATGGTAGCAGACTCCATAAACCCTAATATGGTCTATTTCATTGGAGAAGCTTCTGATGATTATGAAATAAGATCAATTAAGTTAATTTGCTATGCAGATAACAATGTAGAAGATAGACAAACTATAAGTTTGGGAACACCAAATGCAAATTATAATCAGTTTTATTACACTTTTCCCACAGGTTTAAATCTGGAAGAGGGACGGACTTATTCGTACTATTTTGAAGCTGTAGATAATGACGCAATTCATAATGGAAAGACGTCTAAAACTCAATTGTTTACGACAGCAATATTGGATAGTAACGAATTGAATAACAAAGAATTAGAAGCGCAACAAGCTATAATTAAGGGTATTGATAATACGCTCGAAGAGTTTAAAAAACAAGAAGAATCGCTAAAGGAAATAAATAGAGAGCAAAAGGAAAAGAATAGCTTGAATTTTAACGATCAGATGCAGGTAAAAGACTTCTTAAAAAAGCAACAGGATCAGGAGCAGTTAATGCAAAAATTCAGCAAGCAATTAAAGGATAATCTTGAAGCTTCAGACAAGGAGGATAAACTAAGTAAAATGCTAATGGAACGCCTGGAGCGCCAGGAAATAGAGTCAAAAAGGAACGAAAAACTGTTGGAAGAACTCAAAAAGGTGGCCGACAAAATAGACAAGAAGGAATTGTCAAAGCGACTTGAGGAACTAGGTAAGAGTCAACAAAATAGTAAAAGAAATTTAGAACAACTGCTTGAATTAACAAAGAGGTATTATGTTACAGAAAAGGCAGCACAATTGGCAAAGGATTTAGAAAAATTAGCCGAAAAACAGAATGAGTTATCCGAAACAGAAATTGATAAGATAAGTCCTGATTTGCAAGAGGAAATGAATAAACAGTTCGAGAAACTAGCCAAGGAACTGGAGGAACTTATAAAAGACAATAAGGATCTTAAAAAGCCTATTGATTTAAAGATTGATAAGAATAAGGAAGAGGGAATCAAAGGTGATCAAAATGAGGCCCTGGAAGAATTGAATAAACAAAAAGGGGAGGAACAATCTGCTAATGAAAGCGATCAGGAGAAATCTGCCAATAAAGTAAAACAAAAGCAAAAAGCCGCATCTCAGAAGATGAAGGAAATGAGCGAAGAGTTAAGCGCATCAGGTTCTATGAGCGGAGAATCGACTATTACTGAAGACGCCGAAATGTTGCGTCAGATTTTAGATAATTTAGTTACTTTTTCTTTTAAACAGGAGAACTTATTTGATCAGCTGGAAAGCTCAGACTTTGATATGACAAATTATTCGGGTACTGTTAGAAAACAGAAGGAATTGCGAAATTTGTTTGAACATATAGATGATAGTTTGTTCGCCTTATCCTTAAGAAGAGCCGAACTATCCGAGTTTGTAAATGAACAAATAACCGAAGTCTATTATAATATAGATAAGTCATTAGAGAGCATAGCGGATAATAAAATATATCAAGGCGCATCATATGAGCAATATGTTTTGAATGCTTCAAATAGCCTGGCTGATTTTTTAGCAAACCTCCTTGATAATATGCAGCAAAGTATGAAACCAGGATCTGGATCAGGGAACCCAAATGATGGGTTTCAGCTTCCGGATATAATTAGGGGGCAGGGTGAACTTAAGGATAAAATGGGTCAGATGGGTGAAATGGGAAAAGAGGGAGGTGAAGGCAAAGAAGGAAAGGGCGAAAAGCCCGGTCAAAAGGGACAAGGAGGGGAGGAAGGTAATAAGACCAATAACGAAAATGGTGATAATAACCAAAACGGGGATGCTAAGCCTGGTGATGGAAATAAAGGGGATGAAGGAAATAATGGAAGGACTGGCACTGGCGGTGAAGGAGGCATAAGTGAAGAAGAAATGAAAGAAATTTATGAAATCTATAAAGAACAGGAATATTTAAAACAACAACTGGAAAGACAATTACAAGACATGATAAATGCGGGGGATAAGGGGCTGACTCAAAAACTCGTCAAACAAATGGAGGATTTTCAAAATGATCTTTTGGAGAATGGAATAACCCAAAGAACAATGGACAGGATGAATTTCATTGAGCATCAATTGTTAAAGCTGGAGAATGCGGCCCTGAAACAGGGAAGAAAGGAAGAAAGAGAGAGTAAAACGAATACCAGGCAATATCAAAATCCGGTTTTAACCAGGCCAGCTGTTCTGGAGAATTATAAAAATGAAATTGAGATTTTAAACAGGCAAGCCTTACCTTTGCGGCAAAATTATCAGGAAAGGGTTAGAAGTTATTTTAGAAAGGATGATTAACTATCACTATGAAGGAGAATTTATTCTAGAGAACAACAATAAATATACCAGTTGGATTAAAAATGTTTTAGAAAGCGAAAATGCTCAATTAGGTGAATTAAGCTATATCTTTTGTACAGACGAGTATTTGATTAAACTAAATCAAAAGTATTTGGACCACAATTCATATACGGACATTATCACCTTCGACTATTCCGAAAAAGATATCATATCAGGTGAGATCTATATTTCGGTAGATCGTGTTAGGGATAACGCACTGCATTTTAAGGAAGAATTTAATATTGAATTACAACGTGTAATGGCCCATGGGGTATTACATCTGTTGGGTTATAAAGATAAAACGGAGAAGGAAAGGGAAAAAATGAGGACTAAGGAAAATGAAAAAATCAAAATGTTCCACGTGAAACAATAAGTGAATAATGTTTGAAAAGGAGTATGATGTTATTGTTGTAGGAGGGGGGCATGCCGGAGCTGAAGCTGCGGCTGCCGCCGCTAATATGGGATCAAAAACATTGTTAGTAACAATGAATTTGCAGACTATTGGACAAATGTCCTGTAACCCTGCTATGGGTGGAATTGCTAAAGGACAAATAGTCAGAGAAATAGATGCCCTGGGGGGATATAGTGCAATTATAACAGATAAATCAGCTATTCAATTTAAGATGTTGAATAAATCTAAAGGCCCCGCAATGTGGAGTCCAAGGGCGCAAAATGACAGGATGCGTTTTGCTGAAGAATGGAGACTTGCCTTAGAGAAGACGCCGTTAGTTGATTTTTACCAGGAAATGGTTAATGGATTACTTGTAGAGGGTGATAGAGTGACAGGTGTTAGAACTTCATTGGGGGTAGATATAAAATCCAGAGCAGTAGTGCTTACAAACGGTACATTTTTAAATGGACTGATACATATTGGGGATAAGCAATTCGGAGGCGGCAGAGCAGGTGAAAAATCAGCTACAGGAATTACAGAACAATTGACTGATTTTGGATTTCAGAGTGGTCGTATGAAAACAGGTACGCCTCCTAGGGTAGACGGGCGATCTTTAGATTACACCAAAATGATTCCACAACCGGGGGATCATAATCCGGAAAAATTTTCATTTTTAGAATCTCATACTTTAAACGAACAGCGTGATTGTCATATGACCCACACCAATAGCATGGTACACGAGTTATTAAAAGAAGGTTTTGACCGATCACCAATGTTTAATGGAAGAATTAAAAGTATTGGCCCGAGATATTGTCCATCTATTGAGGATAAGATTAATCGGTTTGCCGATAAAGACAGTCATCAGATCTTTGTTGAACCTGAAGGATGGCATACAGTCGAAGTTTACGTAAATGGATTTTCAACTTCACTGCCGGAAGATATACAGTACAAAGCTTTAAAATCGGTAGTTGGGTTTGAGGGTGTAAAATTTTTCAGACCTGGATATGCTATAGAGTATGACTATTTTCCACCTACCCAGTTAAAACATACATTAGAGACCAAACTGGTGCAAAATCTTTATTTTGCCGGACAAATTAATGGCACCACCGGTTATGAAGAAGCGGCATCTCAAGGCATAATGGCCGGTATAAATGCACATTTAAAGATTAATGAAAATGATCCTTTTATTTTACAAAGGGATGAAGCGTATATTGGCGTTTTAATAGATGACCTTATTACTAAAGGCACAGAAGAACCTTACAGGATGTTTACCTCAAGGGCAGAATATCGTACCCTGCTAAGACAGGATAACGCAGATCTTAGGCTCACTCCAAAAAGTTTTGAAATAGGACTGGCCAAAGAAGACCGTCTTATTGCTATGAGGGAAAAGGAAAAAAAGTCTAATGAGTTTATACAATTTTTCAAAAATACCAGCTTTAACCCGGCACAGATCAATCCAATTTTGGAGGATGTGTCTTCGGCACCGGTGAAACAGTCGGATAAAATGTTCAAAGTATTTTCCAGACCCGGAGTCACAATGTCTCATATGTTAAAACTGGAAAAGGTTTCGAATTATGTAGATACTAATGACTTAAACAGAGAGGTATTGGAGCAGGCTGAAATCCAGGTAAAATATGCTGGATATATTGCTAAAGAAAAGAATAATGCAGATAAACTTCAACGCTTAGAAAATATCAAAATTCCTCAAAACTTTGATTATAGTAAGTTAAAATCCCTTTCTTTTGAGGCCAGGGAAAAACTATTAAGTATACAACCTGCTACAATTTCCCAGGCCTCCAGGATAAGCGGGGTTTCTCCAAGCGATATAAGTGTTTTGCTGGTGTATATGGGGAGATAGACAAAGATTGTTCCACGTGGAACAAATAGCAGGGAAGGCGATTAGTATTCCGGAATGGTTTGTCTCTTATTTAGCCGCCAGAACAAATAGTATAGCTCAATTTAATACTGGGAAAACATGCTTAAAACCCAAAAATTTATTGGGTGTTAGGGGAGGCAGACTTAATGAAGTTTCGTTTTTTCAAGACCGTGTTTTAGACTATCTTCGAATTGCAAAAAAAGATTTTAGGCGATATTAATTGAAAATGAAGAAATTTTTAAAGACCAAAGATTTTTCCGTTTCCGGGGAAGAATTTGAATTAATATTGGACTCGGAATTAAACATGCTAAGGACCTACCCGCAGCCTAAGGACCTGGATAATTATTATAATAGTGAAGCATATATTTCTCATACGGATTCCGCAAAAACTTTAGTTGAAAAACTCTATCAACATATTAAAAAGTACAATCTCAGAAAAAAAATTAACCTGATAAATAAATATTCCACCTCAGACAAAACACTATTGGATATTGGAGCAGGCACTGGTTCTTTCCTTGAATCTGCAAAAGATAAGGGCTGGGATGTATATGGAATAGAGCCAAATAAAAAGGCAAGGGACTTGGCATTAAACAAGGGATTGAAACTAAAAGAAAACATCGATCTTCTGGAAAAACAAAATTATCAGGTAATCACTCTTTGGCATGTACTTGAACATTTGCCTGATCTGGAATTACAGATAAACAGAATAACATCACTGTTAAATAAAGATGGGACTTTGATCCTTGCAGTTCCAAATTTTCAATCTTATGATGCAGGGCATTATAAGGAATATTGGGCAGCTTATGATGTTCCCAGACATCTTTCGCACTTCTCACAATTGTCTATTAGAAAGCTTTTTGCTAAAAACGGAATGAAGGTAATAAGAACAAGGCCCATGATATTCGATTCCTTTTATGTCTCTTTACTTTCCGAAAAATATAAACACGGCAAGGGGAATTTTATAAGAGCATTTTTGGTTGGGCTCAAATCAAATATATGGGCATGGAAGACAAAAGAGTATTCATCGCTTCTTTATATTCTTAAAATGGATAAATAAGCGTTTTAAAGCGATTTAAGCGTATATTATTTAAGTCGGTATTGTTTCTCTCAATGGTCTTGAATTTTATCAATTATAAGGCATTAAGCAAGCGCAAAAACAATAGATAAAACACCTGATTTGTTTAAAATATCATAAACAAAATCTATTATTAATTTAGTCTGTAAAGAAGAAGAACTTATTCTCTTTTTTAAGAGTAGCCAGGCTAATTATTGAATAAAAATCAAATCATTACAAAAACCTTTACTATTTTTGCCGAACAAAATTTAAGGACCACATGAAGAAAATAGTTTTAGCAATTATTTTAATCACAGCAGTAGCTTGTGAGCAAAATAAAATTGGCTTTGTTGATAATGTAAAATTGATGGATGGTTATCAGGAAAAAATTGATATGGAAGCCAGATATAAAATTAAAGCAGAAGCACTAAATAAAAAAAGAGATAGTATTTCTCAGGCGTTTCAATTGGAAGCACAGGCTTTTCAAACCAAAGCGCAAAGCATGCCTCAAACTAAAGCTCAGGAAGAGTATGGGTTGTTGCAACAAAAGGGTCAGTTTATAGGCCAACAATTACAGCAGGAAGAACAACAAATGCAATCGGAAGGTCAAGTCGAAATGGATAGCTTAATAAATAAGGTAAAAAAGGAGATTAATGGCTTTGGAAAAAACAATGGCTTTACTTATATCTTAAGCGGAGGAGAGGGTGGCAGCGTGCTATATGGAACTGACGCCAAGGATCTTACACAGGACATTCTGAAAATTCTAAACGAGAAATATAAGAACTAATATCTGGGATTAATTTAGCTATAAAGCGCTCGTAAGAAGATTTATCTAAAACCAAAAGAATAGTTAGTCTGGGAATTAATTTTGATTTAAGGCTGAAGTAGAAAAACAAGGAAAACAGCCGGAATAAAATAAATTGCAATAGTTCTTGCTCCATCATAATCCTTTGCGATTCTTTGTCCAAACAGCAACATTAGCAATGCTATACACGACAAGATTGCCCCATAAAGCGCAATGGCACCTTCTCCAATAAAGATTAGTTGATAAAGCCCTACAGTACATAAAACCGCCGCAAGCATTTCTGTAAGAAGTATGGTAGCCAGCAGGAATGGAACAAGTCCTTTTAATGGCGTATCCATAAAATGACCCTGCAACCAACCCAGATTTCCTTTCCAATCAATTATTTTGTCAATCCCGCTTTGAAAAAAGGTAATTATCAGAAATAGTAAGATTAAAATAGCGGCCGAATTATTCAGAATGTTTTCCATAATATATTATATAACAGTTTTATAATCAAGCATTTGGAATATATTATAATGATTAGGCAGCTCGTTTATGCAATAAACGAGTTAGCCTTATGGATAAATCCGTCAGTATAATTTTTGAATTCCCATTGCGCTCTATATGATAAATAGCTTCTTCCAATTCGTCTACTATAGACAAAATATTTCTTTCGTGAATAAAAGGGGCAAATTTCTCAAGTTGAAAGCCGTCAATATGAATACGCATATAGACCAATTCTTTGACATTATAATTCAATAGCATGGCCTGTCTCATTACTGCCAGGCAATATTTTAAAAATTTTTTCTGAGTTTCTCTTCCGGTTTTGGCAACTTCTTCACTCCAGAGAATTAATTCATGAATGGCTGCCTTATTGCCTTTTGCTTTAAAAGCACTTCGAACCCATTGCACAAACCACTTTTCAAAAATTAGATCTTCAGAATCTTTGTTCATAAGATCCATGGCTTTGTTAAAATTTCCGTTCGCTTCATGGGCAACTCTCAACGCTTCTTCTCTCATTAATCCTTTTTCTATCAATGCTGCAGCAATCGCCTCTTCAGATAATGGCGGAAAGTGTAATACCTGACATCTGGAACGTATCGTTTGTAGGATCTGTTCTTCGTCCTCGGCAATAAATATAAATACAGTTTTATCAGGAGGCTCTTCAATTAATTTTAGCAGTTTATTTGAAGCGGCAATATTCATTGTTTCTGCCATCCAAAGAACCATAATTTTATATCCCCCTTCATAAGATTTTAAGGAGAGTTTTTTTACTATATCCTGAGCTTCGTCAACTCCGATTTGCCCTTGTTTTTTTTCAATACCAATAAGTTGGTACCAATCAAAAAGATTTCCATAAGGCTGTTCTTTTACAAATTGCCGCCATTCTTGCAAATAATTATTGCTAACAGCATGAGATTTTACTTTATCTGAATTGGATACGGGAAATGCAAAGTGTAAATCCGGATGGGATAAAGAATTACATTTCAGATTACATGAATCTTCTAGTGGAATGTTCTCACCCCCTGAATTCTTACACAACAAATATTGTGCATAAGCCAAAGCTGTTACAAGCGTGCCACAACCCTCCGGTCCTACAAATAATTGTGCGTGCGGTATGCGTCCTGCATCAGCACTTGACCAAAGATGATTTTTAATATGAGAAAGCCCAAGAATATCCTTAAATAACATACCTTCAAATATAGGACATTTGATCATCTAACAATAAATTATTGGAGTCGCCTTTAACTGAATTGTAATAATCTTTACATTTGCCATTCTCTAAACAATTATTCCTAATGATAACAGTAGATGATTTTAATTTTAAAAACAAAAAAGCTTTAATTCGGGTAGATTTTAATGTTCCGTTAGATGGGGATTTCAATGTAACAGATTCGAATCGAATTGAGGCGGCCAAACCAACAATAATTAAAATCCTGGAAGACGGTGGAAGCGTAGTTCTTATGAGTCATCTTGGGCGACCTAAAGGAGAGCGAAATTCTGCCTTATCATTATCTCATATTTGTGATAAAGTATCGGAAGTCATCGGTGTTGAGGTGAAGTTTGTAGATGATTGCGTAGGAGAAAAGGCCGAAAGAGCGGTAGCAGAATTAGAAAATGGAGAAGTGCTTTTGTTAGAAAATCTTCGCTTTTATGCTGAAGAAGAAAAAGGAGATGCAGCCTTTGCAGAACGATTGTCACACTTAGGAGATATCTTTGTCAATGATGCTTTTGGCACAGCCCACAGAGCTCATGCGTCTACGACCATAGTGGCAGGTTTTTTTCCTGATAAAAAATGTTTTGGATACCTGTTGGCAAAAGAAATCAAGGCTATAGATAAGGTTATGAAAACAGGAGAAAAACCTGTTACAGCAATACTAGGAGGTGCTAAGGTCTCCTCTAAAATCACCATTATTGAAAACATCCTGAGTAAAATAAATCATTTGATTATAGGGGGTGGGATGACCTATACTTTTATAAAAGCACAAGGGGGTAAAGTAGGAAATTCAATATGTGAAGATGATAAAATGGATCTTGCACTTTCCATACTTAAGAAAGCCAAAGAAATGGGAGTTCAGGTTCATCTTCCCGTAGATGTTATAGCTGCTGATGCCTTTAGTAACGATGCAAACACTAAAATTGTAGCTGTTGATAATATCCCTGATGGTTGGCAGGGATTGGATGCCGGTCCAAGGACTTTAGAGATCTTTAAAGAAGTAATACTAGCTTCCAAAACAATACTGTGGAATGGTCCTGTAGGCGTTTTTGAAATGGAGAGCTTTGCCAAAGGCACTATATCCGTCGGTAATTTTATTGAAGAAGCTACGAGAAATGGGGCATTTTCGTTAGTTGGAGGAGGAGATTCTGTCGCTGCTGTAAAACAATTTGGGTTTGAAGATAAAGTAAGCTATGTATCTACTGGCGGAGGCGCCATGCTGGAAAGCCTGGAAGGTAAATCGCTACCCGGAATTGCTGCAATATTAGAGGCTTAAAGCCGTTATCGATTAACGGGTGTTTTGTTTTTTAAAAATAGTTTAGGAAGCATTATTTTAATGTTTCATAAAAAAATGCGATTTTCGCTTACACCCTTCGGCCAAATATCAGATTTATGACTGCAATTAGAGAAATCATTCTTTACATTTTTCTTCTTGTTTTTGTTGGGCCATTGCTGGCACAAAAACAAGACACACTTCCTATTTTGGATGACGCATCCTCAATAAATAAATCGACGAATGAAAAGGTTGAAATAATCCAAAAACCAATTAACCTCAATGCCGTATTCAAGGAAACCTTGACAAAAAAGGACAATTCAATTGAATCCACGACGATAAGTGAAGACTACAGCCTTAAGGATAATACCAAAGCTGCTGAATATGACAGCTTATGGATGAAGGAACTATATGAAAACGCAAGCCTCTATGATGAAATGTATAATTATGTCTCAAATCTGGAAACAGACTCTTTAAAAGAGCGCACCATTGATACTGATGTATTAAAGGAACGATTAGAATTACTTAATCAGAAAACTCCATTTAATATTGCATATAACCCCTCATTGGAAAGAGTAATACAGTCTTTTTTGTTACGGAAGCATGAATTTATGGAACGAATGATTACGGCAAGCCAGTTTTATTTTCCCATGTTTGAACAGGAATTGGACAATTACAATATTCCTTTGGAAATAAAGTATCTCGCAATCGTGGAATCTGCGTTAAACCCCAGGGCAAAGTCAAGAGTGGGTGCTACGGGTCTTTGGCAATTTATGTATAGCACAGGCAAGATGTATGGTTTGGATGTAAGTAGTTATGTGGATGAGCGTAGCGACCCTATTAAATCAACAGCAGCGGCATGTAAATATTTATCTAAACTTTATGAAACCTTTGGGGACTGGGATTTAGCTTTGGCGGCATACAATTCGGGCCCCGGCAATGTAAATAAAGCTATTAGAAGATCGGGTGGTTATACGAATTATTGGAATATTAGAAGGAATCTTCCCAGAGAAACTGCAGGTTACGTACCGGCATTTTTAGCGACTATGTATTTGTTCGAGTATGCAAACGAACATGGAATAAAGTTAAATAAGGCTGAACGGCCTTATTTTGAAACGGATACTGTTCTGGTTAAAAAGCTTATTACGTTTGATCAAATTTCAAAACTGGTAGGCGTAAGTAATGAAGAGTTAAAAGTTCTAAATCCTTCATATAAACTAGACATTATTCCTAAAATAAAAGGGAAAGAATATTCCTTACGACTCCCTAAAGATGCTATAGGCAAATTTGTAGCCAACGAGGCAGCTATTTACGCATTTGCAGAAAAAGAAAATAAAAGCAAAGAAAGCACCTTGCCGCAATTGGTTACAGCTGAGGACAGAATTCGATATAGGGTCAGAAGCGGGGATTACCTGGGCAGGATAGCCGAACGCTATGGCGTTGGAGTTAGCCAGATTAAACAATGGAATGGCCTTAGAACTAATAATTTAAGAATTGGTCAACGACTCACGATTTATCCCAGAAAGCCGGTAACCGTGGTTTCTTCTAATAATAAAACACCTATAAAATCTACTCCTACAGTTAGTTTTTCAGGCGATTCTAAAGTTCACACTGTAAAAGAAGGCGATTCATTATGGACGATCTCCAGAAAATATCCCGGAATTACTATTGAAAAATTACGACAATGGAACGGTATTAGCGGTAACAATCTGCAGCCAGGCACAAAATTGAAACTGTGCGATTGTTCATCCTAAAATGAATCATATGAAATACTTTGGAACGCTATTTTTATCTCTCTTATTATTAGTTTCTTGTAACGACAAAAATAAAAAGACCTATAAACCTGTGTCGGTTGGCGCAATAAATTCGCTCGCTGTGGTAATGGATAACCAACTTTGGGAAGGTAAGGTGGGTGATAAAGTAAGAGAGCATTTTGCAGCACCTATACTAGGACTTACCTGGAACGAACCCCAATTTACTATAGAACATATGCCCCTTCAGGTATTTACGGGGATGACACGCCATAGACGTTCCGTTTTGTATGTTAGTTTAGACAGTCTGGATTTGGCACATATAAAAACCGATTTGTACGCAACACCTCAAAAGGTTGGCGTAATAAAAGGGAGAACAGAAGAAGAGCTCATCAATAATCTGGATGCCGGGGCTGATGAAATCATTGCGTCTTTCAAAAGCACAGAAATGAAAGAAGCCCAAAAAAGATTTTTACGCTCGCTGAATAAAGACACAATATTACAGTCCAAATTTGACATTTCACTTAGGCTACCATCAATTTATAAGGTGGGGAAAGAAGAAGATAATTTTATTTGGATAGATCGTGAAATTCCTAAGGGGACTATGAATATTATTGTGTACGCTATGCCCTGGGAAAGTTTTGAAAATGATTCTACTTTCGTGAAAGATATTGTAAAGATGAGAGATTCTATTGGCAAAAAGTATATCCCTGGACCTGATATTCCTAATAAAACGACCTATATGGTTACTGAGAAGGCATTTGCTCCTTACGTTTTCCCGGCGGAGATTTCCGGAAAAAAAGCGGCTGAAGCCAGAGGGATATGGGAAATTCAAAATTATCCTATGGCAGGTCCTTTTTTGACCTATATTATAAATGACAAGGCAAATAATAGAAAATTGATCCTGGAAGGATTTACTTTTGCTCCCGCAACCAACAAAAGAG
>NZ_JBATKE010000003.1:0-9494 GCF_049669105.1 Eudoraea sp. | reverse complement strand
GCATAGCCCACCATTTCCATGGCTTTCTCCAGCGTAGCTTTATAATCGCCACTATCATAGCTCCATCCTAAAGGCGAAGCATATGGAAAATCCTCTTTCTTTATAAAGTTTTCCATTCTCAGCAAGGCAGGGTCTTTTCCTATTTTGGCAGCCAGCATATCAACCATACGTTCTATGGCATGTACGGCTTCCGTCACGCGGAAAGAACAGCGATAAGCAACTCCACCAGGGGCTTTGTTGGTATAGACTGCATCTAACTCAGCGAAAGCATGTTCATAATCATAAGAACCCGTACAAATGGAGAACATTCCCGTTGGATATTTTGAGGGGTTCGCAGAAGAATCGGTATACCCATGATCTGCTAATGTCGAAACTTTAAAGGCTTGAATTTTTCCGTCTTTAGTTGCCGCCAATTCACAATCCATATGATAATCACGCGCAAATCCGTTCACCAAATTCTCGGAACGGTCTTCAATCCATTTTACTGGTTTACCAATTAAGAAAGAAGCGGCAATTGCAATTACGTATCCTGGATAAACAGGAACTTTTCCTCCAAAACCACCTCCAATATCCGGAGCGATAATTCGAATTTTTTCTTCGGATAAGCCAACATGACCTGCAACCAAAGCTAAAATCGTTCGAATTGCATGCGGTGCTTGAGATGTTAAATAAATCAACATTTTCTCCGTATCCTTGTCATAAGACGCGACCACACCACATGTTTCAATTGAAGCAACATGAATTCTAGGTAGGTGAATACGCTCTTTTACCACCACGTCAGCAGCAGCAATTGCCGCATCCGTTTTTTCGCGTTCACCACGTTCCCAATGATAGATATGATTGTCTTTTTGACCTTCTTTGTCTGGTCGTAGTAAAGGAGCATCTTCATCGAGAGCTTTAAAAGGATCGACTAATGCTTTCATTGGCTCATATTGCACATCTACTGCTTCCGCCCCATCAACAGCGATATATCTATCGGTTGCAATAACCGCACAAACTTCTTGCGACTGGTGCATCACGGTATCCGTAGGCAAAACCATTTGCGAATCCGAAAGTAAAGTAGGCATCCAATGCAGATTGTATTGTGCCAAATCTTCACCAGTAATAACTGCTAAAACGCCATCAATAGCTAAGGCTTTTTCTTTATTGATACTTAATATTTTGGCATAGGCGTAAGGACTGCGCACAATAACCATATGTAGCATACCCGGTAGTTTGACATCATCGGTATAATTACCTTTGCCGTGCAAAAATCGAGCATCTTCTTTTCGTTTTACCGAGTGGCCCATTCCGCCTACCTCTGGTGTTGTTTTACATGAGAACATAATTTCTTTGTTTAGAGGTTAGACTGAAGCTTCTTTTTCTTTAGACATTTCTTCTGCGGCCTGTTGAACAGATTTAACAATATTGTTGTATCCTGTACAGCGACATAAATTCCCTGAAATACCCCAACGAATTTCTTTCTCTGTGGGATTTGGGTTTGTCTCTAACATGTCTATAGACCTCATTATCATACCTGGAGTACAGAACCCACAGTGAAGACCATGTTGATCGTGAAATGCTTTTTGCAAAGGATGATTGGTACCATCAGCAGCAATACCTTCTATTGTAGTGATATTAGCACCATCTGCTCTAACCGTTAAATACGTACAAGATTTTACTGATTTACCATCAATTAAAATGGTACAAGCACCACAACTAGATGTATCACATCCAATATGTGTACCTGTCATATCTAAATTTTCTCTAATAAAGTGAACTAAGAGCAGGCGAGAATCAACTTCCGCAGAAACGCTTTCACCATTAATTGTCATTGTTACATTGTGTTTTCCCATAGCTATTTCTATTGTCTTGCTCTTTCTAAAGCCTTATTCAACATTCGTTTTGTAATTGTATTCAGTATTGACCTTTTGTAGGCTTCAGAGCCTCTTAAATCAGATTCAGGTTCGGCATCTTCCCCGGCAATAACGCCCACTTGTTCTATCAATTCATCGGTCACCTTTTTTCCTCTTAAAATTTCTTCACCGCGTTCCAAACGCATAGGCACCGCACTTACATTAGTAAGGCCAATACCAATTTCTTGGCAAACGCCATTATCATCTAGTTCGATATGAACAGCAACACCTGCGGTAGCATAATCTCCAACCTTACGTTCTACTTTATGATATGCGCCTCCGCTATTCTTTTTTGATTTCGGGATTTGAATTTCAGTCAAAATATCACCTGGTTCCAAAGCAGTCATATAAAAACCATGGAAAAATTCATCTATCGGTATGGTTTTTTTACCATCAGCGCCTTCTGCAATAATAGTTGCACGAAGTGCAAGCATCAAAGCCGGCTGATCATTTGCAGCATCTCCGTGTGCAATGTTACCACCAATAGTTCCAAAATTTCTTACGGAAGGGTCGGCAGTTAACCATACCGCATCACCGAAAATTGGATATTTTGATTTTAAAATTGCATTATGTTCTAATTCAGTCTGGGTTGTTAAGGCCCCAATTTTCAAAAAATCTCCATCTTCCTTTATATAAGATAGTCCTTCGATTTTACTGATATCGATAATGTGTTCGGGTGTGGCAAAGCGAAGTTTCATCATCGGCAACAGACTATGCCCGCCCGACATGTATTTTGCTTCTTCACCAAGTTCCGCAGACAAAGCAAATGCTTCTTGCAAAGAAGATGCCTTGTGATAGTTGAAATTAGCTGGAATCATAATTATTTGTAAGTTAAATTAACAAGTCGCTAATATATTAAGAAATATATTTTTAATATAGCAATTTAAGTGGACTTTAACGAAAAAGTTCACATATATAATAAGGAATATTTATTCTTATATATTTATACCTTATAGTGAGCAAATAACAGATTATAAATTTTCATATTTTTATAAAGATTTTATACGTTAAATAAGAGTAATGAATTACCCATTGTATTTAGATTATAATGCAACCACACCATGCGATAAGAAGGTGTTAGAAGGTATGCTTCCATATTTTACTTTAGATTTTGGCAATGCATCCAGTGAACATCACCCTTATGGTTGGGTGGCCAAAGAAGCAATTGAGGACGCCACTTTGCATATTTCTTCTCTTTTGAAAATAGATGAAAAAGAAATTATTTATACTTCCGGGTCTACCGAGAGTATTAATGCAGTATTAAAAGGTGTATACCGCAAATTAAAACATAAAGGGAATCAAATTTTGACTGTCAAAACAGAACATAAAGCTACTTTGGATGTGTGTGAATATCTTCAGGAAGAGGGTGCTGATGTTACTTATTTAGATGTTGATGGAAATGGGCTTATTGATCTTAATGCCCTTGCACTTGCCATTTCAGATAATACCCTTATCGTTTCGGTCATGTATGCCAATAATGAGACGGGTGTAATTCAACCCATGGAAGCTATTGCCAAGATCTGTAAACAAAAAAACACGCTTCTTTTCTCTGATGCGACACAGGCCATTGGAAAAATACCGTTAGACAATTTCTTTTCCTGGGTGGATTTTGCTTGTTTTTCAGCCCATAAAATTTATGGCCCAAAGGGAATTGGGTTTACTTTTGCGAAATTGGAAAGCCAGGCAAGCCTGCAAAGTTTTATTCAAGGGGGTGGACAACAACGAAAATTACGCGGCGGAACTTATAATACCCCGGCTATAGTAGGAATGGCTAAGGCTATTGCACTTAGTTGCCAAAACCTGGAGGCTGAAAGGAACAGATTGTCCAACCTCAGAAATCAATTGGAAGAAGGACTTTCTTTAATAGAAGAGGCTACCATAAATGGCAAAAAATCAGATCGACTATGTAACACTCTGAATATATCTTTTGAGTATGTTGATGGCCAGCAATTGCTGGCTGCCCTCAGCCGAAATATAGCTGTTTCCAACGGCTCTGCCTGTAACTCTGCCGCGATAAATCCCTCTCATGTACTAACTGCCATGGGGATTGGCAGAAACCTAGCCCTTTCAACCTTGCGCATCAGTTTAGGAAAATATACAACCGAAGAAGATATACAAAAGGCAATCCTCATCATTACAAAAGAAGTGGCAAAGCAGCGTGCGAGTAATTTACTTTGGGACAGGCGTTAGTTTAGGTACTCCTCTCGTGTATTGGACCTGACTTATCACGTAGCATCCCTCCTTTTTTTCCTGTAAAAACAGCCAGTATTTCTGCGAAAATACTTATTGCAATTTCTTCTGGAGTATTAGCTCCTAATTCCAAACCGCAGGGTGCATATATTCTGTCGAGAAAAGCCTCAGAAAGCGGCTGACCTTTCTCCTTAAACTCGTTTTCAATTTTAATAAAGCGTTTTTTCGGTCCTAGTGAAGCAATATAAGCAGCTTCACTTTCCAATGCCAATTTCAGATTGCCTGTATCTGTCTTAAAATCATGAGCCATTAATATAATGGCAGTCCTTTCATCAATAAATGGTTGTGCTTTATCCTCTTTGCTGTAAATATGTTTAACTGAGGTCAGTTTCTCCTTTTTTAACTTCTGTATATTACCTACCAAACTGACTTCCCAATCCAAGACTTTGGCTAATTCAATCATGGGATATACGTCATAATTATCACCATAGAGGACAAGATGAAACTGAGGAGGAATCAATTCTATGAATACGCTTACCGACTTTTCCGATAACTGATAATTGTAAATACCCGATTTTTTATTATTCACCACTGCAGTAATATCCTTAAGGAGGTGTTCTTTGAGTTCAGGATCTAAACTTCCACCTTCTATAGTGTTCGCCTTCGTGTCAAAATAATAGGTAGTTCCCAATAATTCCGGATCAACCGGACAAGCCGTCAGCGTAATCAAAACATGTGACTGTCTGGAAGCAACACATTTTTCCAGCCAGGGTATGGTAGATAAAGTATCTGTTATGGGAGAAATTAATACATCAATTATTCCGTTGCAGCCAAGGCCTACCCCTATTTGGTTTTCATCATCCTTTGAAGTGTCATAAGTCACAATGGATGGCTTCTCTTTTAAAATTGCCATCTGGGATCTTTTTAGGGCATCTCCTTCCAGGCAACCTCCGCTTATACCCCCCTCAAAAACTCCAGATTCAAATACCAGCATCCTTGCTCCTTCTCTTCGGTAAGATGATTCTTCCACCCGAACTACTTGAGCAATAGCCGCTTTTTCGTTGGAAGATTTTAATTTATTATATAGCGATAAAATGGATTTAATTTCCTTCATCTTTTATTGTTTTATTAAATTCATTCTAAAGATGCCATTTCTATTAACAAATAATTTGCATACTTAGAATTGTTTTTTGTTGTATTTTTAGCAACTAACCTTGAACAATATTAATTTTTTTTTTGGTTTTTAGTTCCAAAATTTAGGTTAAATATTCAAGTTCATTTAATTACATTTTAAATCGTTTATAAACATGCAGCTTAAAGACAGTTACGATAGAACTATAGACTATGTAAGAATTGCCGTTACTGACCGCTGCAACTTACGATGTTTTTATTGTATGCCTTTGGAAGGCATACAATATGAACCCAAAGCTCATCTGCTTACTTATGAAGAAATAACAAGACTATTGGCTGTCCTGGGTAATATTGGGTTCAGAAAAGTACGGTTTACTGGTGGAGAACCCTTTTTGAGAAAAGACTTTATCAAACTTCTCGAAAGCACCCATGGCCTGAACAAGTATGACGCAATACACATAACCAGCAATGGGACATTATTAGAAAAGTATATTCCAAAACTGAAAGAGCTTGGCATAAATAAAATAAATCTAAGCCTGGACTCCTTAGATGCTGAGCGTTTTAAAAAAATAACTAGAAGAAATGATTTTGCCAAAGTAATTAAAGTCTTACACAGGTTAATGGATGAGGGCTTCGAACTTAAAGTAAATGCAGTAGTGATGTTTGGGATAAATACTCAGGATATTCTGCCTTTGGTGCAATTTGCTCAAAACCATCCTGTGAATATTCGTTTTATTGAAGAGATGCCCTTTAATGGGGGCTACAAAGAAAATATCCAAATATTTAAGGCCACTGATATCTACCGAATTATTAAAAATGAGTATCCCAGTCTATCTACTCAAACAAGCAAGCATGGTGAAACTGCAACCAATTACATTATAAATGGCTTTAAGGGAGACATTGGAATAATCCCTGCTTTCTCACGTACTTTCTGTAATACTTGTAACAGATTACGAATAACTGCGAAAGGTGAAATCAAAACTTGCCTCTATGATAGCGGGGTTTTCAGTATAAGGGACTTTATGCGTAGCGGAGTTTCTGACGAGCAATTGACAGCCAAGTTTATCGAACTTGTAAAACTGAAACCAAAGAATGGTTTTGAAGCTGAAAAACACAAGAAAAATGCATTGGGTAGAGAAGAAAGTATGAGTTCAATAGGAGGATAAACGCCGTGGAGAAGACATTTATTACATATGAGGAAGCCTTAAGTATTTTAGAAAAAAATAAAACTACTTTTCCGACGATCAGAGTTCCGATCAAGGATTGTGGCGGTTATGTTCTTGCAGAGGATTTAACAGCGGACCGAGATTTGCCTCCATATGATCGTGTAACTATGGATGGTATTGCCATTGATTATTCCTCCTTTAGAAATGGGCAACGTGAGTTTCCCATTATGGGTATTGCTCCAGCAGGATCACCACAGCAAACACTTTCGGATGAAAACACTTGCATAGAGGTAATGACCGGTGCTATTTTACCCAATAAATCAGATACCGTAATTAGATATGAAGACATTACCATAGCCGATGGAAAAGCCTGTATTGACATAACTGAAATTAAGCACCGCCAGAATATCCATTTTAAAGGAAGTGATGTTGTAAAAAACGCTGTGATAAGTAAAGCAGGTAATCTTATTTCAAGTGCAGAAATTAATGTAGCCGCTGCTACTGGAAAATTTACTGTTGCTATAAAACAAATGCCAAAAGCAGTTATAATTTCTAGTGGAGATGAGCTGGTAGACGTACACGAAACACCGCTTACCCATCAGATCCGCAGGTCTAATGTTTATGGTATTCAGAACACATTAAAAGAGTGGGGAATTCCTGTAGAACTTAGGCATTTACCGGACAACAAGGAAGAAATGAAAACCATATTGGCCACTTTGCTGCAGGACTACGATTTACTTGTAATAACCGGAGGTGTCTCTAAAGGAAAGTTCGATTATTTACCTGAAGTATTGGCTTCGCTGGATGTGGTAAAACATTTTCATAAAATACAGCAGCGCCCTGGGAAACCATTTTGGTTCGGAACTAGTAAAAATAATAAACGGGTTTTTGCTCTTCCGGGTAACCCGGTATCCTCCTTTGTTTGTGTTTATATCTATTTAAAATTTTGGTTGATTAAATCACTTGGAATAGAAGAATCAATGCTTTATGCTATTCTAGACCAAGACGTGCGGTTTGAACCAAACTTGATTTATTTTTTAGAAGCAACATTAGGTAGCAATCTAAGTGGTTCCTTAATTGCAACTCCCGTAAAGGGCAATGGTTCAGGAGATTTTGCTAATTTAGTGAAAGCAGATGGTTTTTTGATATTGCCTCAAAATAAAACAATTTTCACCAAAGGGGAAGTATATCCTTTCGTACCTTATAGAAATTATCTTTAAAAAAGATGGAAAACATAAAATCTACCTGTTGTAAAAAAGTACATACTCCAAGTAAACTGGCTAGTGGGTCAAAGGGCTTTATATCTTTTATCTCTACATTACTGTTAATTCTACTACCCAAATGCCCTTTTTGTGTAATTGCATATACCGGGGCAATTCTTATGTTCTTTGATATAGATAATTCCCAATTAGCACCTTTTCTGTTGCATGCAAAACCAATTTTGGGAACTATTGTTGTTTTAATGATTCTACTAAACAATAGAGGTCGGAAAACATTTATTGCCACAATTATTTCCGGAACTGCTTTGGTCCTGCTAATTTTGAGTGCATACCTTAATATCCAAATTATTCCTGAGTGGGCCCTGTATACAAGTTTTGTTTTTGCAATCTGGTATAATGGCAACTTTGAATATTTCTTTCGTTATCTAGGTCTTAGAAAACAATAATCGATATTTTAAGTTGTAAACGAACTATCTGCATCTGAAAAGGGTTCTACAATTTTTTTCTTTTATTTAATATATATTTTTTGTTGGGATAAAAGGTACAGGCTCTCCTTTCTTAAATAATTTTTTGTCAGAAGAGAGGCGAATAAATCCGTGTATTTTTGACAAACTGATCAGATCACCAAGGCCGGTAGTGGCCACAGTTTTGGCCAAAATACATCCATTTTCCAATTTGATTTCAACCCCTACAAATTGAGTGAATTCCTCTGGAACGACTATAGAACCTTCTAATAGAACATTTATTTCATTTAAAGGCAGCTCAATAGATTTATACAGCCAATCCCTGAAGTAAATATGAAAATTTAAAAAAATGGAAACTGGATTTCCGGGAAAAGAAAAAACAATTGTATCCGCATTATTATGGGTTCCAAACCAAAATGTTTTGGCCGGATATTGATTAACCCTATTGAACAGTTTCTCTACACCTAATTCTTCTAATACCTTGGGTATAAAATCAAATTTTCCCATTGAGATTCCGCCACTTATTATCAGGACGTCCATAGCCTCTATTGCATAAGCTAACTTTTGCCGTATCATATCCATATCATCCTCTAAATGCAATAACATAGGCTTAATGCCTAATACTTCCAGAGCGCCAAAAAGGGAATAATTATTGGACCTCCTTATCTGATGTTGTAATGGTAGTTCATCTACCTTTACCAATTCGTTTCCCGTTGCAATGACGGCAACCCGGGGTGTCTTTTTTAACCCCACATTTTTCTTACCAACACTAGCCAGTATTCCCATTTCAGAGGCCGTAAGTATGGTGTTTTTTTTTAATAAACTTGCCCCTTTGAGTTGATTACTTCCGCGCAGACATATATTTTGACCCCTTACAGGTAAACTATTGACTGTTACAATATCCTTTTCAATACTCAGATCTTCATACATAACAACTGTATCCGCTTCGAAGGGAACCACAGCACCAGACATAATTTCGATACATTCTTCAGTTTCAAGGAAAGCAACGGTAGGTTTTCCGGCAGCTAGGATGCCTTTGATTTCAAAAGATCTTCGGCCATGCTCAATAGCATCAAAATTTATGGCTATACCATTTTTGGTGGCCCTATTGAAAGGAGGAAAATCCCTGTCAGCATAAATATCTTCTGCTAAAACCCTTCCCATGGCATTTATCAAAGGAACAGACTCTGAGCCATAATCCCGGGATTGATTGAGAACAATCTTATAGGCTTCCTCAAATGAAATCATATACTGTTGATTAGCTTTAAACTATGGGTAAATTAAACTGTCTAATTATGCGTCTGTGCTTATTGTTCCTAAACTGCTTCGGCTCATTCAAAAGAGTTACTTGCCAATTACGTTGATTTTATTAAGGTATTCCATAGGTTTACGCCTCCCATTATTGAATGAGATTCACAATCAGGGTAT
>NZ_JBATKE010000002.1:0-1592 GCF_049669105.1 Eudoraea sp. | reverse complement strand
TCGAAACCTCCTGCAACAAGCGATCGAGCAGAATGCCAGTGACCTCCACGTCCACAGCGGTGCGATGTTGCGTCTTCGCGTTGGTGGCAAGTTCTGTGACGCCACGCCTGATGTACTGAGCTCCGGTGAGTGCGAGAAACTCATCATGGAAATATTAAGTGAGTCGCAACTAAAACAACTCAAAGAGAAGTTCCAAATCGATTTCGCGTACGAAATACAAGGGGTGGGTCGTTTCCGCGCTAACATTTACAAGCAACAGCGCGGTTACGACGCAGTATTTCGCGCCATCAAGCCCTCTCCGCCAACTTTCGCTGAGCTCGGGCTTCCAAAAGAGTTTGAGCAATATACTGAATTTCACCAGGGTCTTTTGTTATTCACAGGTCCAGCGGGTTGTGGTAAGTCTTCGACCATGGCTGCAATGGCGAACCTGATCAATAAGCGACGAGCGGATCACATCCTGACCATCGAAGACCCGATTGAGTACGTGCACAACTCAGACTCGTGCAATGTCACCCAACGTGAAGTAGGAGCCCAGACCGAATCGTTTCCCAAGGCTTTGAGAGCGGCCCTGCGGGAAGACCCCGACGTAATCGTTATAGGCGAACTGCGTGATTTAGAGACTATCTCGCTCGCCATAACTGCTGCTGAAACCGGTCACCTCGTCATGGCGACACTGCATACCTCCAATGCCATACGCACCATCAACCGTTTGCTAGGCGTCTTTCCACCTGATCAGATTTGCCAAATTCGCAGGATGCTGTCGGAATCGCTAAAAGTTGTCTTTTGCCAGCGATTGGTGCAGCGCGCGGACGACCGGGGCCAGGTTGCGGCATTTGAGGTCATGATCAACAACAATGCAGTCGCCAACCTCATCCGGGAAAACCGGACTTTCCAGATAACTTCAATTCTGCAAACAGGCAGAGCCCAGGGTCAGCGCCTATTGGACGCATCACTAACCCAGTTAATGAAAGACAAGGTGATCACCAAGAAGGAAGCGATCAGGCATGCCGAACAACCCGAAAGTTTCAAGTAACAGGAGAGCGACTTGGCCAGGATTGACGAACTATTTCGATATCTGAAAGAAAAAGGCGGCTCGGACCTGCATTTGCTAGCCACCCAACCGCCCCGTGTGCGTATTCACGGCAATCTGACCGATGTCGAAGGCTGGGGAAGCATTTCGGATGAGGAAATGAGGGCGTTGTTGCGTGAGATAAGTTCCGAGGAACAATGGCAGGAGTTCGAAGCATGTGGCGACCTCGACTTCGCCTGGGCCCTGCCGGGTGAAGCGCGTTTTCGTGTTAACTTCCTGAATCAGCACCGGGGTGTTGGCGCTGTCTTTCGTATCATTCCGGAAAAAATTCTCACGTTCGATGAACTCAACATACCCAAACCGATTCGTGACCTGGCCTATCTTGAGCGTGGACTGGTCCTCGTCACTGGTCCTACTGGCTCAGGTAAATCCACGACGCTGGCTGCGATCATTAACGAGATAAACGAAAACTTCAGCAAACATATCGTCACCATTGAAGACCCTGTGGAGTTCGTTCATCTCAACAAAAAGTGCGTTTTGTCACAGCGTGAAGTCAGCCACG
>NZ_JBATKE010000001.1:0-9728 GCF_049669105.1 Eudoraea sp. | reverse complement strand
GGAAGGGCAATGGCACGTTCTTCAATTTGCAATTTAATTTCTTTATTCAGTGCATTTAATTCATCCTGTGAGAGCGAACCGGGATTGTATCTAAAACAAACAATATCCATACCAATTGGCGCTATGAGCTCTAAATCCCGGTGTTGGTTTACAAGGGCTCCCAGGTAATGGGCCTGGTCAACATTTCTGGATATCATTCTTCCAAAACGCTGGCTCCCATGCTCTTTTAATGACATCCATACTTTTAGTGCCCTAAAACGCCTGGAGAGTTGCAAGCCATATTCGCTAAACCAATTTTCGCCGGAGGCCAAGCCCCTTGTATTTTTCTCTAAATATTCCGGAATTAAAGAAAAGGTGTCTTTATGGCCGGCACTATCTTTTACAACAACACAGCCAACCTCAAAAGGCATATGTAACCATTTGTGCAAATCTAAAGCCACAGAATCTGCACGTTCAATACCTTTTAATTGCGGTTTAATTATAGGTGACAGCATAGCTATGGCACCAATTGCGCCATCTACATGAAACCATAGGTTTTCTTCCCGGCAAATATCGGCGATCGCTTCTAAATCATCAATGGCACCAGTATTAACCGTACCAGAAGTACCAACAACGCAAATAGGTTGTAATCCAGCCTCCTTGTCGAGTTGTATTTGTTTTTTTAATGTATCGATATTTATGGTGTAATCGTCATTCACCTTTATTTTTTTAAGGCCTTTGGTCCCTAAGCCTAATAACTCAATTGCTTTTGTATTGCAGCTATGAATTTCGGTTGAACCATAAAAAACCAGGTTGTTTTCTTTGAGGCCTTCAGCTCTGATGTTGTAACCTGCCTTTACATTTCTGGCTACAGCCAATGCCGCATAGTTGGCCATAGACCCACCACTTACCAAAAGTCCGCTGGCGGACTTTGGAAACTCAACAATTTCCTTTATCCAGTCAACAACTTGTTCTTCAACTTTATGAGCCGCATGGTTACCGCCTCCTAAATTTGGGTTAAGAATAGATGCCCAAAAATCGCCCATAACTCCAGAAATAGTACCACTTCCCATATACCAGGCCCAAAAGCGTGGATGTAGGTTCCCCATGGGGTAAGGCAGGACATTTTTTTGAAGTTCCTTATAAACGTCTTCTGCATCACTTGGTTGCTTTGGTAAGCCTGTTTTAAAAGCATTTAAAACGCTTTCGGGCATTTCCTGCCAAATTTTGCGATCTCTTACATTTTTAGTATAATTAAAGGCATCGTCAACCATCTGGTGCATTAAGGCTTTAGACTTTTCCCAATCTTTGGGATCCAGGGTTTCAAAATTATCAAAGGGTTCTTCCATAAAATAAGTTAATACTATTTTTTACTGAATTTACCTGCCCGTCCGGCTTTGCTGCGCTAGAGCTATGCGAAAGCGATAGTCAGGTTTTAAGTCAGGAGCTTCTTTCTAATTTTCTAAAGAACGTAATCAAGTAAAGCAGTTGTTATCTGGTTACCAGAATCTATAAAGCTCCAAAACCTGCTTTATTTCAATCGAATTTCCTGATCAAATGGTAGGTGAATTCAATTATTTCCTTATAATTCTCCTTGCTGATCTTTTCGTCTATACCGTGAAACCGCGTAAAACTCTCGGGAGTTATCCTAAGAGGGTAAAACCGGTAAACATCGTCGGAAATGTCGTAAAAATAACGTGCATCTGTACCGCCGCCTACAAGTCCGGGGACCACGACAGCGTTGGGAAACATAGATCGTATGGTCTTTTCCAGGGTCTTGTACGCCTCAGAATCAATCTTGGAAACAGGGGAGGGGTTGGTTAGAAAACCTACAGTTTCCACCCTGATTTTATCGCTGATACTATTTTGTATATGCTGCTTTACCGTTTCTATGGTCTCCCCGGGCAAAATCCTGAAGTTCATAGTAGCCTCCGCCACAGTAGGTATCACATTGTTTTTCACCCCGCCTTCAATAATTGTTGGGGCCGTGGTGGTATGGGCATTAAGATCTTCCAGGATCCCATTTTTGAACAACCAGGGATTGGCAAAAGTCAATTTTTCCATAAAAGGGAGTTCAGCTCCCATGTATTCGAACTGGTAGTTGATTGGTTCTACGAGTTTATAAGGCAACTGATTGTTTTCCAGGTCTACAATGGCCTGGGCCAGCATTCCAATAGTATTTTCCTTGGGAGGACGCGAACTATGGCCCCCATTTGTTTCAACAATAAGCCGGAAAGACGCAAACCCCTTTTCTGCCAGGTTTACTATGGCTACAGGTTTGTCTATTCCCTCAACCATGCTTTCTGAAAGAAAACCACCTTCATCCAGGGTCATGGCTGCATTAATCCCTTTTTCCCTTAGATAGGCTGCAATTTTGCCAGCCCCGTTTTTTCCCCCAACTTCTTCATCGTGTCCGAAGGCAAGGTAAATGGTCCGGGAAGGAGTGAAGGATTCACTCAACAACTTTTCCACAGACTCCATTAATGCTATTAAGGAACTTTTGTCATCCAGTGTCCCCCTGCCAATGATATGAGTGTCCGTAATCTTTCCCTCGAAAGGACCTGCCTCCCAGTTTTTCAGGGTAGGCTGGTCTACAGGCACAACGTCCTGGTGCGACATAAGAATGATTGGTTTTTTGGAGGCATCTGAACCTTCCCACTTGTATAGCAAACTGTATTCATTGATCTTTTCCAGGGAAAGATTTTCATGGATGAGTGGAAAAGCATCTGCCAGAAATTGGTGAAAACCATGAAAGGCTGTAGAATCTGGAATCGCATCTTCGCTAAAGGAAATCGTCCGGTATTGGACCGCCCTGGATAGGTTTTGGAAAACTGCGTCCGGAATATCGAGTTTTTCCAATGATTCTGGTTCTACCTGTCTGGAGGTTAAAGAAAGTGTATTGAATAGGAGAATACCGGCAATTACAATCAGTATTGCCAAGAGTAAAAAGATAATTTTCTTCATTATGGTTTTTTAAAGGATAGACCTGGTTAGTTTTTGTTGAGAAACCTGAAACTTTCCAATAAAAGACGTACAGGATTTCTTTCGCGACAAGTTATATAAAATCCCCAAGACTTTTGGGGTTACAGGTCTAATGGTTAAAAAAAATCTTATCCCGGTGGGTAACAAGGATAACAAGACTCTTGATAACCCTCTATAGTGGTATACTTAAAACATTTCCTTTTTTATTTTCAGCCAAGAATTGCCCGCGTATTTTACGGAAAAATTTAATCATTTGAAGTAGCACTTGGTCGTTACTTTACCAGGTTACTGAATTATCCATTAATGTATTCAATGGTTTAAGATAGATCAATTATAGATGTTGTTAACTTTCCGTTATTTTTGATCCTATAAAAACTTCAATTCGTCTTCAATCTCCTTCACAACGATTTCTGATTTGATAATTAAGTCCTGTAAGCTATTGATGTTCCAATTTCTATTTGAAATGATTTCTGCATTAATACTTTTAAATTTATCGTCATAAATCAGGGCATTATAGTTAAAGGGTTTTGCCACTTCAATATCTCCTGAAATACTATCTTTCAAAAAATACCTCCTGAAGTGGCTGACATGATAGGGATAAGAAATATTTTGCTGTAAGTTATTTGCCCAAATTTGATTTTCTTCTTTAATGATTAAAAATTCATTTTCGAATAAAACGCTCAGGTTTTTTCTTAAACTATCATTGGTTATTAAATCGATTCCTTTTGATTTTAAATAGGTGTAACCACCAGAAATGGGATTTGAAGAAACCGTCCAAAAATAAGCGCCAAATGGCTTGAGAAGCGTATCATCGTAAGGCTTTTTATTGTCTAAATAATCTAGGATCAATAAATTATATCCCAGATAGTTTCGTTCTGATTCAAGTGTTCTTTCAAATGATTTTATACTGCTATTAACATTAGACTTTAATTCATTAAGTAATTCAATTTCAACAAGTTTTGATTTTTGTTCACTATTGATATTATTTAAATACAAAGCGAGTAAAATTCCAATAACAATTAGAATAACTTCGCCTATCCCATATATCAAATATTTACTGAATTTACCTGCCCGTCCGTCAGGCGGGTTTTCAGTTAGTAATTGTTGTCTGATTTTTCTAAAGAATTTAATCATGTGAGGTATTGTAGCCTGTTACTTTGCCAAGTTACTGAATTCTCTATTAATTTATTCAAAGGGGTTAGGCAAGCCCTCTACATCATGTTGTTCGAATATACTTGAAACAGCTGCGCCCTTCTTCAATATCATCTTCAAGATTTGAATCTGGTATCAGATTGTTCACCGAATAGCATAGCCACCATCTACACGAATGGTTTCACCGGTTACAAAATCAGAGGCTTTAGAAGCCAGGAACACTGCTGTACCGGCTAATTCTTCGGGTTGACCCCAACGGCCGGCAGGAGTTCTCATAATTATTTCATCATTAAGAGGCATTGTTCTAACTGGGGCGGTCATATCTGTCTCAAACCATCCAGGTGCAATTGCATTCACTTGAACATTTTGCGGTGCCAACTCAATTGCCATTGATTTGGTTAACTGAATTACGGCTCCTTTTGCTGCACTATACGACGGAATTAAACCAGATCCAAAGAATGAATACATACTACCAATATTTATAATTTTACCTCGCTTTTTCTCAACCATTGATTTTGCCACGAGTTTTGATAATAAAAAAACAGCGTTAAGCTGTGTCTCTATCACACTATCCCAATCTTTTTCTGTTTCGTTGAGGACTCCTCCGCTTAAAGACACATTACCAGCATTATTTACCAGGATACTAATACTTCCTAACTCCTGTTCCACTTTCTTTATGGCAGGTGCCAGTTCAGTTCGTTTTGTGATGTCAATTTTTAAAGCCATTGCAGGAACTCCAATTTCCTTTAGCTCCGAAAGGGTCGCTTTGTTTTTTGCATCGTTGCGTCCAAATATTGCCACTGATGCCCCTGCTTGTGCTAATCCGATTGCTATACTCCGACCAATACCTCCATTTCCCCCAGTAATTACCGCTACGTTTCCTGTAAGGTCAAATAATTTAGTTGTTGTCATGTTATAAATTTTTAAGTTGGTACTTTTTTTGGCGTGTGTTAAAATTTAAGGACAATATCTAATAGCACTTATTTACTGGTATTAAGGATATTACCTCTAAAATATATTTATCCCGTTGGACGATCCTTATTGGGGTACAGGCTGTAAAATCGTTGTGCCCTGTAAACAGAATAGCGGATTTCGGGATCATAAATATGTAACTCCCAGATCTTTTCAGTAGATGGCTTTTTGGTTACTTCCAGGATCCGGGCCCATTGATGGCCCCCGAATGTTGGCATCAGATTTCCTTCCTTATCCTTAAAACGTCCGCCATCGGTTATTAAAATATTGCCTGTGTTAGTCAGGTAGTCGGCATCACTTATAAAAGGGGATACAAATCGTTCTTTTTCCGGGCCATACGTCCATACCTCTTCCACAGTTCCGGCAACTTCATCTACCCGTAATTCCAAAGCACGACTAAAACGATCTTCCTTTGGCATTGGCGGATTTGGAGGTATAAAGCGAGCCCCTCCATTGTCAAATAAAAGAAGTGTGCCCTGAGGGGTCATTTCCATTCCGTGTTGGTGGCAGGGCCAGGTGAAGTCCCCTTTAGGCTTCAGGAGCTTATCGGACCACGGTTTTTCCCAACCTGTTGGATCACCGAGAATCCATTTTAAGGACCCGGTTTTCATATCTATCTTATAAATGGCACATTGGAAGTTGGAAGATACCAGTACCGCATCTTCCTCCTTAATGTAATAAATAGCATTGCAGTGTGTAATATCATAAGGCAGGGGATCATAAACTTCATTATAAATATCATAGTAATGGTCTCCGCTTAAGGAACCCTCGCCCAGCCGCCTGGGGTCGAGAATGTCTACCATAGACCATTTGCGAACCGTGCTACCATCCGGAGCGAACTCAATGATGACATCGCCGGCGACATCAGCAGTTTGTTTCTTCTCAGAAGGGGGATACTCCACCGGGAAATCCTGAAGTGAACGCACCTCCAGTCCCAGTCCCAGGAAATTACCGGAGGCTAGTTCTATCACATCGTGATGAAACATATCAGTATCTACAGCAATACTTTCCTCTGTTATGGGTTTGGTTACTGCACCGGAAGAATACCATTCCTGAACAATATTCCCCAACATATCCACTTCAAAAACACGTCCGTCTTCAACCCCTCCGAACATGAGGTTTCCATTATGTTTTCTGCGGACTTCATCAATCCAATTATTTGTTTTCAGGTACCAAACTACTTCCCCGGCTTCATTTACCGCAATTGCATAGCCCCAGTCTGCATCATCATCAAATGCCTCTTTCCAGCGAAACACGGTAAACATAGTTATACCCGGCTCCATCTCACCGGTTTTCTCCTGTACCAAATCCAGCGAAGGAAAATCGTCTGGCAATGGAGGGGTTTCAATAGAAAGCGAATCCAGGATGAGTTCCCTGCCATTTTCATCTTTGAGTGTTGCGGTAATCTGATGCAGTTTCCCTGGCTTAAGTCCCAGGACCAAAACCTTATGATTTGTTTTTAAGGAATCATCAGGTTGAACAATTTGCCGTGTCATCCCATCATCAATAGTTAGAGTAGTAATTACCGGACGATCTGAGGTAAAGGTCAGAATTCCTGCCAATGGGGCATTCTTATTCGGATTCGGGACAAGTTGCACATTTGTGGCCACCGGAGGACCCGCACAGCTTAGAAGGGTAAGAATACCCAAAGCTGCCAAAAGAGCAAATCTGTAAGATCTCAAATTACGGAGAATGATCAGGCAAGAATACACACCATTCTTGAATCGATTGCTTAAACGAATGAATTTCATCTGGTTTTGATTGGAATATTATGTTGTAATATACAATCTTTATTTAAGGATTTTTCCCCAGACTTTAATTCAAGCGGTAAATTTTACAATGCATTCTTTAACCCCGATATCAACTGATCAATTTCCTGGGTACTGGTGTAATGCAGAAAAGAAATGTGCCCTGCTAAGAGCAGTTAATTAAACACCTCAGTACTATACCGCTATTTAACAAGGACAACGTTGGCGGCTGCTGTAAGGGTGACATCCGGTGTAGCGGGATTATTATCCAAATCAAATAAAAGATCGTCCCCGATCGTTGCATTCCATGTATCCTCTGAAATGCTATTTATTGTAATAATAAGCATATCGGGAAAATTACTTTCAAATAGCGTCAGGGTTGTTTCGTCAGCACTAAGGCTCCAAGTGCCGAAATCATAACCGTTTGCGCCAAATGATTCATACGTATTATCCTCATAAAATTTAAGGGTTCCTGTAGCTTCCTCTTCCAGGTAAGATTCAATAAGTGCCTGTTGATCTAAAGCATCCTCCTCGGTAAACCCGACAACGTCAATGAGATAATCAGCTATCGATTGTCCAGACACCGAAGTAAAAATGTCTACTTCCGATGTAGTCCAGGTTCCCGGCAATAATTCAGCTGTGCTCAATTCTTCATTACAATCTGCAGCATCACTGTCGTCACAATCGGTTGCGCTACAAAGGTTATCAATATTAAAAAGGCCATCCCCATCAATATCCACAGCATCTCCATGGTTTAGGTGGGCAGGAACAGCATTGCTGCTTACATTTATAATTTTGCCTTTATGACAGATATCAACCTTTCCGGCTTTGGCGTTTACTCCTGTCAACAGATTCTCTGAGTCTGAGGAAGAATATTCTTTATCGCAGCCTGCGACAAATGATAACAATAATATGGCCAATAATAAATTCTTCATGTTGCAAAAATTGTTTCGTTAATTTTAATTTACAGATAAATGTTTAAAAAATCAATTATAATCGGGGAATTACCAAAGAAATGGTTTACAGGAATAGGTTAGTGATGTGTTCTTAAAATAATTGATATGTTGATATGGGGTCCGAATAGCTTAATATGTATTTATCCCTATTCCTCTCATAAACTTTCTATCGCGTACAAAGCGCTCTTTAATCCTGCGATCAATTGATTAATTTCCTCCATACTGGTATAATGCAAAAAAGAAATTCTTATTACACCGGGTTGTAGAGGAATATCCATATCCATAAAAGGTCGCACCGCATAAAAAGTGCCCACACCAAGCATCAATTTGTGTTCTGTTAAGTTTGCATATACCTTTTTTAAGTTTTCATTTTCAGGAATAATAGAAATAATTGGCGCCCTTCCTTCTGCGCTTTCAGGACCTACTATTTTAATATCATCACGAGTTCTTAAAAAATCAAGTAACTTCTCCATCAGGGCTTTTTCATGCTCCTGGAATAATTTATTTAATGCTTTATTTCTATGAGGTGGTTTTGCTTCCTCTTCAAAATGATGTTCATACACGGTATCAAAATAATCTAATATTCCGCCTGCAGCAGCAATTTGTGCATGATCTGGTCCTGCTGGAGTCAGCATACTTCGACTTATGCCCTCTTTGAAAAAATGAGATTGGTTTTCCATCTTAGCTATCAGCTCTTTATTTACATACATCAACCCCAGATGAGGGCCAAATGTTTTGTACAATGAAAAAAGATAAATATCTGCACCCAGATCCTTTAAATCCGGAAAACCATGGGGTGCAAGACCTACGCCATCCACAACAGACAGGGCACCATGTTTATGAGCCAGCGTGCTAATTTCCTTAACCGGATTTATATGGCCAATTACATTAGAACAATGGGGAAATGCTACCATTTTTGTACGGTCAGAGAACAATGAACTTAATTCCCCAATACTCAGTAAACCAGTTTGTTTGTTAACATGCCATTCAATAACTTTTATTCCTCTATCAGCTAGTCTTCGCCAGGCTCCTGCATTGGCTTCGTGATCCTGACAAGAGACGATGATTTCATCCCCGTCCTTCCACATGGGGCGCATTGCATTGGCCAAAACATAAACATTTTGGGTGGTAGATGGACCGAAATGAATTTCTGAAGCTTCAACATTCAAATAGTCAGCCATTCTCTTATACGAAAGGTCCATCAATTCTCCGGCCCGCATTGAAGCAGGATAAGGATAATAGGGTTGCACCTTGTTTTTCATATAAAAGTCAGTCAACCGGCTAATAAATTGAATACAGGGATAGGATCCTCCCGCATTTTCAAAAAAAGCCCATCCTTCCAGGGTAGGTTCAGAAAAAGCCGGAAATTGTGAGCGTACAAATGGTAAATCGAGTTTCATAACTAATGAGAATGTTTAATATTAGTTGATCACATTTGGGAGCAACTACTTGTTTTCTCTAAGATAGATATTAATATAACATCAATTTTACTCTGATAAACCCCAAACATTTGCTTAATAAATTGAGGAAAATCCTAAACTTAGGGGTTGCTCTTATCTGCCAGGTTAATTGTTTTAACGGTGGAGATCAGCCTACCATCTTCAGACATACCCTCTATATAGAATGAAATATTGGTTATACCGGTATCTGCTATGTTAAATATCGCCTTTCCTTTGGGGTTTATGGTTAAATCAGGTTCCCAGTGGATGGCTCCTGTTAGCTCAAATAGTGGACTAGCATAAATGTATTTTGGGCTGTAAAACTTTTTTGGAACATCAAATCCGTTGGTAGTATCAATAAAACTTCTTTTATTTACATCAGTAGAGTTCCTTTTAAGTGGAGTCCTTCTGGTCCAAATTCTGATTACTCCACCCTTAGCATCTGGGCCCTCCAAAACACTGGGTCTTGGATCAATCTCAATGCGCTCAATCTCTGCAGT